>JAXEBI010000063.1:0-3597 GCA_034094155.1 Phocaeicola sp. | reverse complement strand
TTCTATTTTGATTCATTGAGGGTGGCGTGTCGTTATCCTTTCAAGGTAGCACCTGATTTTCCACAGCATAGTGACATCAATCATATTCTGAAACTGGTAGAATCCTATTTGGACAAGCAATATGATTATATCGTATGCCTGTTTGATATGGATAGGTTATTTCAGTTTCCCTCTGAAATGCAATTGTATCAACGAGCAAAAAAGAAGTATGGCATAAAGAAATATGCCGGCAAAGTAATGTTTGTAGAAACGAATCCATGTACGGAATTTTGGTTCTTACTTCATTTTTTACCCAATGTGGCTTACCGGCGATATGAGAATTACGATCAACTGCTTCCTGAATTACAGAAATATATGCCGGGGTATGAAAAGACTAAAAGATACTTCATACGCACTAATCTCTATAAATATTTGACAGAAAATGGCGATTTGGAGCGTGCAATGTCAAATTCAGAGAAATTGTGTCAATTATGTAAAGAGTCACCGGAAGATTTGAAGGCATACTCGGAGATTCATAAAGTAATAGAATTATTAAATAAATAATACATAAAATCTGTGGTATTAAAAAATAGTTGTAATCTATGATTAAATCTTTGTCAATAAGAAACATTGCTACGTTTAATAATGATGGCATTAATATAAATAATTTGAAACAAATTAATATTATATATGGAGCTAATGGTTCAGGTAAAAGTACAATTGGTAAAGCCATTGCAAATATAGAATCTTATGATCAATCTTCGATTTCTTGGGAAAATGACAGACCTATGGAAGTACTCGCATACAACAAGGAGTTTTGTAAAAATAATTTCTTGGAACAAATGCCTGGAGTTTTTACATTAGGTGAAGCTAGTACAGCTACACTTGCTGAAATAGAAAGGAAACAAGAGGAACTACAAAAAATAACAAATAATGGTTTGAATTACAAGTCTGAAATTGATAAACAAGAAATCGCGATACAAACAGAAAATAAAACTTTCAGTGAATTTGCTTGGAATAATATTCTCAAGAAATACGAACGATGGTTTTCTAAATCTACTATAGGAGCAGGAACAAAAGATAGGTTTATAGAGAAATTATTAACTGCCTATCAGCATGAACATTCAAAACCTCTACCAATAGATGAGTTAAAAAAAAGAGCAAGTGTATTATTGGCCCAACAGCCATTACGAATAGAACCATATATACTAATTGATAATAATATATTAGTATCTATTGAGGTGGATACTATATGGGAAAAGATTATAATAGGAAAACAAGATATTGATATTGCGAAATTAATTTCTGAATTAAAAAATTCCGATTGGGTTAATCAAGGTGTAAAATATATGAAAGATGGAAGTGACATATGTCCTTTTTGTCAACAACATACTATTACAGATACTTTTCGTGTAAAAATAAATGGATTTTTTGATGAGGTATACAAACAAGATATTAGCAAGGTAAATAAAAGATTTGAAGAATATAAAAATGCTGTTGATATATTGACTAATTCGTTAGAACATCTTATTGAAACGCAAAAAAAACAAGAGAAATTTATTGTCAATTTTACTCATCTTGATTCTATTTTATTTGCTCTAAAAGCTACCTTCTCTCAAAATTTAGAATTGATTGCTTTAAAACAGAAAGAGCCAAGCCGTGTTATTACTTTAACAAATACGACAGATATTATAAGGTCATTTAATGCGGAACTAACAAAAGTAAATGATTTAATAAATGAACATAATTATTTCGTAGATAATTTCACAAAAGAAAGGTCTATTCTAATAAATGAAATTTGGAAATTCTTTGCTTCTGAATATGATACAACCATTGCAAGACATATAGATACTATAAATGGCATTAAGTCTGCTATTAAAAATTTGAAAAGGAAACGAGATGAAACTGCTGAAAAGTATAAAACTGTCAAAAAAGAAATAGTCAATTTAGAAAACTCAGTAACAAGCGTTACTCCCACTATTAATGAAATTAATCGATTGTTGAAAGGATATGGTTTCACAAATTTTCAAATTCAGGAAGTTAAGGATAATAAAAACCATTACCAAATAGTTCGAGAAAATGGAGAGGCGGCTAAAACAACATTAAGTGAAGGCGAAACTACCTTTATTACTTTCTTGTATTATATGCAGCTGATAAAAGGAAGTTTTCATCCTAATGGTATCACAGCCGACAGGGTATTGGTAATTGACGATCCTGTTTCAAGTTTAGATAGTGGCGTTTTGTTTGTAGTAAGTACCTTATTAAGAGATGTTTTTACAGATATACACACAAGGAAAGGTGCAATTAAACAGGTTATTCTACTTACTCATAATGTTTACTTTCATAAAGAAATTGCATTTTTGGATAAACATTGTAAATGGAGAAATAATGTAAAATATTTGGTACTTCGTAAGCGTGATAATGTATCTTCTATTCAAGACTATGGTGAACAAAACCCAATAAAAAGTTCATATGAACTTTTGTGGACTGAGCTTAGGAGCAAATCACAACATTCATGTGTTGTGATTCAGAATATAATGAGAAGGATTATTGAAAATTATTTCTTAATCTTAGGAGGAATAAGTCCAGAAGTGATTCTTGAAAAATTTAACAATTATGAAGAACGCGCAGTTTGTAGGTCTTTGTTAAGTTGGGTCAATGATGGTTCACACTCTTTACCCGATGATCTTTTCGTAGAAATATCAGATGATCAGTTAAATCGAAATATGGCAGTTTTCAAGGATATCTTTTATAAAATGGGACAAGAAGCCCATTATGAGATGATGATGCAGATGAAAGAAAAAGAAGATGAAAGTTGTATAAATAACGTGTAGTTATGCCAACAATAAAGAATGCTTTTGAACGACATAAAATATTGGATAGATGCTTTCGAGATAGAAGGCGAAAATATTATATTGACGATTTATTGGATATTGTCAATAAGGATATATTCTATCATTATGGAACGGAAATTTCTGAACGTACTTTACGAAATGATATTCGTTACATGATGGATAGTAATGGTTATTCTGCTCCTATTGTAAAAAAAATGAATGGTCATCGAGCTTATTACTATTATAGTGAAGCAGATTTTTCCATTTTAAAACTACCTATGAGTCAGAAAGAGATGATACAATTATCAGATACAATCCAGATGCTTAGTAGATTTAAGGGATTGCCAGATTGTAGTTGGATGGAAGAGACCTTAGTACGATTTGAAGAAACATTTCATTTGAATAATCTCCCTAATGGAGTTGTATGCTTTGCGCAAAATCCTGATTTGAAAGGAATGAAATGGTTTTCTTTTATATATGACGCTATAATAAAGAAAGTCGTATTAAATATATCTTATAAGAAATTTCGTGGGAAGCCATATTTAAGAGAGATACACCCTTATCAATTAAGACAATATAATAATAGATGGTTCCTTATAGGGATGGATCCAAGTTTGACAAATAAGTTGCCTGTTGTAGTAATTCCAATTGACAGAATTCAAAATATCAAACAAGTAAATGAATTAATTTTTCAGGAATACCAAGGTATGGATTTAGACGACTATTTCAATCAGGTCGTTGGAGTATCTATTAATGTTGGGGCAAAAAGGGAGAAAATAATAAT
>JAXEBI010000062.1:0-108916 GCA_034094155.1 Phocaeicola sp. | reverse complement strand
AAGAATATTGCTCAGATAGAACACTCCAGACATCGTTCTTTTAACAACTTTATAGCCAACTCCTTGTCGGCTATTGCGGCATACTGCTTTTTTTGAGAAGAAGCCCGCCATTGATGTAAATTTTGTCAATGACGGACAACTATCTATTTTCTAATCTTATATCGAACTCACGTTAACCTATGCATCCTCGGCTTATTAAAAATCATTCGACTTATAGACAACAGCCGACACAATTAACAAACTTCTGGTAAGGTTACTTATTAAGTTTGTTATAGGTAAGAATAAAGAATTTTACTTATAGAATCGGTGGAAATAGTAAATTTGTTATCGTATTTAACCAAAAAATAAGGTTGAAAAATACTTTGGACTTATAGATTAGTTTCTGTTTCCTTGTTTAAGGAATCAATTTATTATCAAGCCCAGAATTAATAAAAGACAGTGGCTGACCTCGTTATTTGAAGTCAGCCACTGTCTCTTTGCTTTGTGAAATTTTATCGGACTACAATCATTTAGAATCTTTAGAACCTGCATCGTATATCTACACCAATTTGCATTGGGCGTCCCATTTGAGCAAATCCTCTGCTCATTGTTTCGAAATAGAAAGCCTGGTAATCTGTATTAAGAGCATTATTTATCCAGAAAGCAATCTGTCCGTTGCCTTTGTTGAGGCTTACTCTTCCGTTTAGTGTACCATAAAGTTTCTGGCTTGCGTTATTCTGTTCTGTCCAGTATATTCTTCCGGCACCCTTGTAGTTGGCATTAAGTGTGATATTATCGAGTATAGCTCCATTTTTTAGTTTGAAAACATATTGCGCTCCTGCATTGAAAGTATGTTTTGGTACAAACGGAACATATTTCCCATTGTAGTTAACCTCATCACTAACCACATAATCAGTAAACGTTGCGTATGTATAACCATAGTTCCCGTTTACACTAAACGCATCTGTGATTTGTGCTCTTAATGCAGCTTCGGCACCAATGCTTCTGCTCTTTCCGGCATTAACAGTAACTCTACCTAATCCGCTTGCGGCAAATCTTGAAATCTGCTGGTCGTGAGTATCCATATAGAATGCGGCGAGATCGGTCTGTAGTTTTCCGTCGAACATTGTAAGGTGTGAGCCAATTTCATAATTCCATGAATACTCCGGCTTGTAGAGTGTGGCAGATTTTACGTCTGTCTCAACTTTCTGGGCCATTCCGTTCATAATGCCTATAATCATCTGTTTGGTTTCCTCATTAACCATTGAATTAGGCAACTCTTCTACTACTGGTATTGTAGCTCCTGCTATATCACCCATATTTCTGCTTCTCATATCGTTCTGTATAACATCAGAGAACATCTGTATGTTGTATCCTCCCGAACGGTAACCTTTAGAGACAGTTGCATAAATATTATTCTGTTTGTCGAAATCGTATTGTATTGCAAACTTAGGCAACAACTGTATATAGTCATGACTTAGTTTGCCTGTATAACTGATATTCTGGCTGAAGGTAGTTTCAGGAATCATAGTAATATCTTTAATAGGAATATCATTTATTGACATTTTTCCTTTAAGAGAATAAGTATGAGTATAATCACATCCTGTATTATAATCGAGTCTCAGGCTTTCATAGTCCATACGGAGGCCTACAGTAAACGACAATCCCTCTGCACCAAAAAGATCGTTGAAAGTGGACTGATGGAAGATTGCTCCATTAAGAACAGGAGTCTTGAATTTACCCCCGATAGGCAAAGTTGTTCCATTGATTATATCGCTGAAGACAAAATTCATTTTCACCATTCCCTGATCAATGCTTGGCATATATTTGTTGGCATTAGAGTTTGTCATATCATTTAGCCATGCAAGACCATCTTCGCGGAATGTTACAGGAGCTTCTGTATCAAGCCACTGATAGAAACCGCTAACCCCGGTAGTCCACTGCCAGCGGTTTCCCGGTTTGGATTTTAATACAATCTCCTCACTAATAGTCTTAGAATTCTGCTTCTGCATCATTGTATAAATATCTTTTTCGGTGAAATCCTGGTCCAAATCCATCTGGTCGTCAAGATACTGAAAACCGGTAACACTGCTAAGTATAAAGTTTTCTGCCTGATGCTCTATGTTAAGTCCTCCATTGAGCAGATTGCGCTTATATCCGCACTCATTGTTATAAGCAACTTTTCCTATATATTCTGCTCTGTCTTCTTCACCGGATACCATTCCGGTATATGCATACGGATATCCGCCCTGGTTGGCATATTCATAATTAAGAGTGAAATCGAGTTTCAGATTGTCTTTAGGCAGATATATAGCTCTGAAACGTCCTCCAAATTCGTCACTCTTGTCAATTTTATCATTGTTTCTTGCCACATTTTCGAAAAATCCTCCTTTATGGTCGTAGAAGAAATTTGCTGAGAACGCAAATTTTTCGGAAATGCGGTGATAGTGGCTCACCGAAGCCTTATAATTATTGTAGGTGGCTGCACTTAGTGAAAGGTCTGTGCCCTGATAAGTGAATGGTGATTTTGTAAACACACGGATAAGACCTCCCATAGTGTTTCGTCCGTAAAGTGTGCCTTGAGGACCGCGCATTACGTCTATTCGCTCAATATCGGAATAATTGAAGTCGAAAGCCGATTTGTCGATAAAGGGAATATTGTCGACGTACAGACCTACTGCCGGAGTATTGATTCGTGAACCAATACCTCTTACATATACAGAAGTAGTAAGTTTTGACCCATAATCTGGGATAAACAGGTTAGGAACCAGACCGGAAAGTGATTTTACAGAATTTACAGAGTTGTTTCTCATGTCATTCTGCGAAAAAGATGTAGCCGAAACCGGCTGTTGTCTTAATCGGTTGTTCTCTTTTGGGGTAGCAATAACCACAACTTCCTCTATGTCTATAACCTTAGTCGTGTCGGCCGGAGTTGTTTCTGTGTTGTTAACCGGACTTATATAAGAAGTTGCTGTTGTACCTGCAACTGCAACGGTGGCCGCAATAGTAGCGAGCGGCATAAGGACTGTACGTCTTTTCATTTTTTAGTTTATATGTGTGTTATGTGGTTTTGTAATTCCGTTATTCTTTCAATTCGGGATGCAAAGTAAACCTAAAAAGAAAAACTGTACAATCCTCATTTATTATGATTTCTGATACGGCATGCATTTTAGATTAGAAGAATGACCGTGTTTGTAGCGTCACATTTGAGTGGTACGCCCGTTTCATTTAAATGGTACGGGCGTATCATTTAAATGGAACACCCGTACGACTATAGTGGTACGGTATGGCTTAAATACTGTCTGCATCAATAAATCCATTCATGACAGCATAAATGGCCAGTCCTGATACAGATTTTATACCAAGTTTTTCAGTGATATTTTTCCTGTGAGATATAACGGTGGTAAGACTGATATTAAGTTTGTCGGCTATTTCTTTATTGATAAGGCCTTTTGTAACAAGCACCAGCACTTCAACCTCTCTTGGTGAAAGTGTATGCGCAGAATCATGATGCAGAGGCTGCACGGGATGGTGAGTCATCTCGTGCCCTCTGCTTCTCATGTTCATGAATCCTTTTATCAGTTTTTCCTGAGGAAGGCAAGTGTTAAGATAAGGAACTCCTATCTGAATTTGCGGTTCTCCAGCCGAAAGCACTATAGTTTTAGGCCTTCTCTCAAGGAAGAAAGAAGTATGTTCGAAATAAATCTGAATCGAAACGAAGTAATGTGCATACATATCGGGTGTATCGTCTATAAGTTTCTCAAACGACGGGAACACCCTTATTACAGCTTCCGGAATAAGCTCTTCAAGTATAGTCTGCAGTCCGAGTGCTGTAAGAGTATTTTTTTCTATAATAGCTATTTCGGGTATCATGTTATATCATATTTATCGTCTTATTTATCGGTTGCAAATATATGATATTTATACGAAATAGTATATTATTCCCTTTAGTTTGAATTATAGATTTTATTCCGAAACAAATGTTACTATACACCTTTGTGGTATATCTATATTATGTGTATCGGTTATTTTGGCTACAGGAGTGATATGTTCATTATTCATGTCAGAAGTTCTGTAGGCTGTCCATTTGCTGTTTTTCTTCTTCTTGTCAAGATTGAATGAAATTTTCTTTGGCTCTTCCGAGTAGTTGATAACTACCACAGCCCATTTTCCGTTCTCATTCTTGTATGCCGAACACATGAGTCCCTTAGGGTCTGTATCACCTTCCGGAATGATTTCTCCTTCTGGATTTTTGGCTGTTACATTCATTCTGACGGCACCCGGACGGATAAAACGGCTGTAGTTACCCAATGCCCACATAAGTTTTGAGTCAACTGCTTTTCCGTCGAGACTTCCTTCTTCGGTATATTCCCTGATAAGCCCGTCTTTATAGTCGCCACCTATAGCTCTCCACCATTGCCAGCTTTTTGCACCGGCATATACAATATCGTGATGTATTATTCTTGCCACATATAAAGCAGTCTTCATGGTGAAGTCATAACCTCCTCCGCCACCAATCTCTTCATCGTTACCCATTATACATGTTTCGGTTTGCCAGAACTTGACGTTATACTTGTCGAGACTGTCTTTAAGTTGTACCCTGTAGTTTCTCAGATTGTCTATCGGAGTATTTGTCCAGTAACTGTGCCCGACTATCATTCTCGGTACATTTGGTGTATCTCCCAAATATGTTTCAGTACTGTCCGGATTAAAGAAAGACTGAATATGATTACCTCTTTGCCAGTCGGTCATGTGAACTCCAAACATACATCTGTAATCGGAAGATTCGTTGATAAGGATTTGTGTATCTATACCTCTTTTAACAAACTCCTTACTTATAAGTCTCACGGCACGCGCTATCTCTCTGTTGGTAGCCGGAGTTCCTTCCTGCTTTGGTCCGGTCCAGTTCCAGTGTCCGTCTGGTTCGTTTACCGGACAAAGATAATTGAACTTTATGCCATCATGTTTTTCTATACCTTGAATGACATTTGCGAGGAACACTGCGAAATCCTGATAGTGTTCTGGTTTAAGATTGAATGTTCCACCTCTGCCTGTATTGGTTGCAAGACCATTCTGTGTGAAATAAACAGGTGGTGAGTTTAGAAAACCCAAAAATCTGTTTACACCTCTTTCTTTAGCGAGTTTCAGGAAATTTCTCTGGCCTTGCTGCTTGTTCCAGTCGTATGTACCGTCAGCTTTAAGAAAACACTCGGTTCTTGTTCCTGGGTTAATCTGGCTGCTGTCGCCCTGTTCTATGCTTCCGGCACCAACATTAAATCTCCAAAGACTTAATCCTATACCCTTAGGCTGACCGTTTGATTCGTTTTCTGTACTGAACAGCCAGTCGGCTATCTGTTCCTGTTTCTCTTTTGGCCAAAGACCTATTCTTAACATACTCCAGGCATCAGACGCACTGAAATATTCCATGGTCTGTTGTGGCTCTGAAGTCTTGATAGTATAAGAAATAATCTCTTCAGAATTTCCCGCATTTGCCATTATATGGGGACTGAAAGAAGAGAATAATGCAGAAATTATTAATATCTGTTTTTTCATGTATGTATAATTATAGTTTAAAAGTAAAAAGTATCAGTTTAATGTGATTATTGACTATATAATTATTGACTATATAATTATGGATTCTGTAATATGGATTTTTATATTAGTATCATAGGTATGTGTATGTAATAAAGTTTACAATACACAAAACTAACTAATAATAATATAGGTATAGGTGTATTTTTTATTCATTTATGGTATGTAATTTATTCTGCAGACTGTCTATACTTTAACATATCCCAAATAAATGTGTGAAAAAAGTACAGAAATGTCACAAAAAATGCACTTTTAGTTATAATGAATGATTTTTCTATCCTTTTTGAATTGTTTTGTGCCGCGTTACGTCATACATAAACCTTATCTTTGCGAAAAAGTTAACAGAACGTATATGAAGCACAAATTTCTAAGTTTATTATTATCATTATTTGTATTATTTCCTTCTTATGCCGAAAAGGTAGAGGAGAAGGATTATGTGGCTTATCTTTTTACTTATTTTACAGGTAATCATATCAGTCAGGAAGCTGTATGTTATGGCGTAAGTATGGATGGGTATACATATTGGGCTCTGAACAACAATAAACCGGTTATAGATTCTAAGGTGATAAGTTCTACAGGAGGTGTACGTGACCCTCATATATTGAGATGTCAGGACGGAAAGACTTTCTATATGGTGGTAACAGATATGGTTTCGGACAACGGATGGGACTCAAACCGTGCAATGGTATTGTTGAAATCAACAGATTTGGTCAACTGGTCGCATTCAGTAATCAATATGCAGAAGAGATACGATGGCCAGGAAAAACTGAAACGTGTATGGGCACCACAGACTATATTCGACCCGGAAGCTGATAAATATATGGTGTACTGGTCTATGAAATATGGCGACGGACCTGATGTAATTTATTACGCATACGCAAACTCGGATTTTACAGACCTTGAAGGTGAACCAAAGCCTTTGTTCATTCCGGCCGACAAGAAATCATGCATAGATGGTGATATAGTGTATAAAGACGGTGTATATCATTTGTTCTACAAGACAGAAGGACACGGAAACGGTATACGAGTTGCCACAACTTCATCACTAACTTCCGGAAAATGGAAAGAAAATATGGAATATAAGCAGCAGACAAAAGATGCTGTAGAAGGTGCGGGTACTTTCAAACTTATAGGCGAAGACAAATATATACTTATGTATGACGTATATATGAAGGGAGCTTATCAGTTTACAGAAACTACCGATCTTGAGAACTTCAAGGTTATAGACCATGAAGTGAAAATGAATTTCCATCCTCGTCATGGAACTATTATTCCGATTACACGTGAAGAGTTGAAACGTATTACAGACAAATGGGGAAAACCTGCCGAAATAGGTGAGATTCCATCTAATCCTGTATTGCCTGGTTTTCATGCCGATCCTGAAATCATGTATTCAAACAAAACCGGAAAATATTATATCTATTCCACTACCGACGGTCAGCCTGGATGGGGAGGATGGTATTTCACAGTTTACTCATCTGATGATATGAAGGACTGGACATACGAAGGTGTAATGCTCGACCTTAAGTCGGATCAGGTGTCTTGGGCCAATGGTAATGCATGGGCTCCTTGCATTGAGGAAAAGAAAACAAAAGATGGTTATAAGTATTATTTCTATTATAGCGGAAATCCTGTAAATGGTGGCGGAAAGGAAATAGGAGTTGCAGTGGCTGATGACCCTGTAGGACCGTTTACCGATTTGGGCCATTCTATAATTAACGAATCACCGGTAGGTGGCGGACAACAGATTGACGTTGATGTATTTACAGATCCAGTTTCAAAGAAGACTTATCTTTACTGGGGTAACGGGTATATGGCCGGAGCAGAACTCAATAAGGACATGGTATCCTTAAAAAAGAAAACTGTTACAGTTATGACACCAAAGGGAGGTACACTTCAAGACTATGCTTACCGTGAGGCACCATACGTATTCTATCGCAATGGAGTGTATTATTTTTTGTGGTCTGTTGACGATACCGGTTCGGCAAATTATCATGTGGCTTATGGTACATCAGATTCTCCTTTGGGTCCGATAAAAGTTGCCGCCGATCCTGTAGTAACTATCCAGAATCCTGAAAAAGAAATATACGGACCTGCTCATAATTCTGTAATTTGCAAGCCTGGTACAGATGAATGGTATATTGTTTATCATAGAATAAACAAACATTATATTGAGAAAGAAAAATCTCCGGGCACACACCGTGAGGTGTGCATCGACCGCTTGGAATTTAATGAAGACGGTACAATAAAGAGAGTAAATCTATCTTTATAATGTGCTTATCTGTCTTTATAATGCGCCAATGTAAAAACGAAAAAGGTTATTAATCATAGATATATTAGATAATTACTGATTGTCTTTAGGGGTTGGTTTTTAAATTCTGAATTGTAAACATATTGAGGGGTAATGGCTGTTTATAATTTGAATATAATTATAAGTAGTATAATTTCAGAAACAGTTAATGTTAATATGGTAAATTGAGAGTTTCGGGAAAACTTATTGGTAAATGAGGATATACTTTTTATGAGTATACCCTCATTTCTTGATGAATGTAGCTTATACAAATTATATATACAGTAAGTATTTATTATAAATTCATTAAAAATATTATGAAGAAACTATTAAGTGTAGGTCTGTCTGCTTTATTGGCTTTGGGAGCTGTAACAGGACTTCAGTCGTGTGCCGAAAAACAGACAGCAGGTACCTTTGAAGTTGGTAAAGGTACGTTTCTCCTTAACGGAGAACCAATGGTAGTTAAGGCTGCCGAAGTTCATTATCCGCGTATTCCTGAACCGTACTGGGAACAGAGAATTCTGTCTTGTAAGGCTTTGGGTATGAACACTCTCTGCCTTTATGTGTTCTGGAATCTTCACGAACAGGAAGAAGGTAAATTTGATTTCACAGGCAACAAAGATATTGCGGCATTTTGTCGCCTTGCACAGAAACACGGAATGTATGTAATAGTTCGTCCCGGACCATATGTATGTGCAGAGTGGGAGATGGGTGGCCTTCCATGGTGGCTGTTGAAGAAACAGGATGTACAATTGCGTTCTCTTGATCCATATTACATGGAACGAGTAGGAATATTCATGAAGGAAGTAGGAAAGCAGTTGGCCGACCTTCAGATTTCAAGGGGCGGTAATATCATCATGGTACAGGTGGAAAACGAATTCGGTTCTTACGGAACAGACAAACCATATGTTTCGGCAATACGTGACCTGGTGAGAGAAGCCGGATTCACAGATGTACCATTGTTCCAGTGCGACTGGAGTTCAAACTTTACCAATAATGCACTCGATGATTTATTGTGGACTGTAAACTTTGGTACAGGTGCCAATATTGAAGAACAGTTCAAGAAACTTAAAGAACTTCGTCCTGAAACTCCACTTATGTGCAGTGAATTCTGGAGCGGATGGTTCGATCACTGGGGACGTAAACACGAAACACGTGATGCTGCCACTATGGTGAGCGGTATAAAAGACATGCTCGACCGTAATATTTCTTTCAGTCTTTATATGACTCATGGAGGAACAACATTCGGATGGTGGGGTGGTGCCAATAATCCTGCTTATTCTGCAATGTGCAGCTCATACGATTATGATGCCCCTATAAGTGAGGCAGGATGGACAACACCAAAATATTTCCAGTTGCGCGAACTTCTTCAGCAATATGCTCCTGAAGGAACTACATTGCCAGAACCTCCTGCACCATTCCCTGTTATAGAAGTTCCTGCCATAACAGAATGGGAAGTAGCTCCATTGTTTGATAATCTTCCTGAGCCTAAACAGACTGAAACTGTCAAGCCTATGGAACAGTTCGACCAGGGATGGGGATCTATTCTATATCGTACTACTTTAAAAGAAGATATTTCTGGAACACTTCATATAGACGAAGTACACGATTGGGCACAGATATTTGCCGACGGAAAACTTCTGGGACGTCTCGACCGTCGCCGTGGAGAGTTTACTCTTCATTTGCAGTCACCTCTGAAGAAGGGAACACAACTTGACATACTTGTTGAGGCTATGGGACGAGTAAACTTCGATAAGTCTATTCACGACCGTAAAGGTATTTCAAATAAAGTTGAGGTAGTAACAGGCGACAAGACTACAGAACTGAAAGACTGGATGGTTTATAATCTTCCTCCTTTCTATGAGTTTGTGAGCAACAAGAATTATAAGTCGGGCAATGCAGTGGACGGCCCTGCTTATTATCGTGCCAAATTCAACCTCGATAAGACCGGTGATACATTCCTCGATATGCAGACATGGGGAAAAGGTATGGTATGGGTAAATGGTCATGCTATGGGACGTTTCTGGGAAATAGGTCCACAACAGACATTATACATGCCTGGATGCTGGCTTAAAGAAGGTGAGAACGAGATTATAGTACTCGATCTTAAAGGCCCTGCGGAAGCAAAAGTTTCAGGTCTTACTAAGCCAATACTTGACATGCTTCGTGAAAAGGCTCCTGAAACTCATCGTAAGGATGGACAGAATCTTAATCTGAAATCGGAAACACCTGTTCATAAAGGAACATTCAATAAAGGAAACGGATGGCAGGAAGTGAAATTCTCTTCACCTGTAAGTGGCCGTTATTTCTGCTTGAATGCAACATCCAACTATGATGGAAACAACATTGCATCAATAGCCGAGTTTGATGTCTTGGGAGCAGACGGTAAACCTGTTTCTCGTGAAAACTGGAAAATAGTATATGCCGACAGTGAAGAAACACGCAGCGGAAACCGCACAGCTGATAAGATATTCGACCTTCAGGAAAGTACATTCTGGCAGACTATAGATAATACAGCATATCCTCATCAGGTAGTAATAGACCTTGGCAAGGAATATAACGTAACAGGTTTCAGAATGTTGCCACGTGCGGAAAAGGGTGCGCCAGGACTGATAAAGGATTATACAGTTTATGTAAAGAAGGGTGATTTTAAGTATTGATTTTACTGAAAGCCAATAACTGATGATGCAGTCTGGCTATTGCAATAGAATGGGTTATGTACAACTTATGTGAGTTGTATGTAACCCGTTCTATTTTATAATTCAGGATACACAAATAAATCATTTATAATTAGTAATTAGGTTAATCGTATTATTGTATATTGATTGTTACGCCATATTGTTTATATTTGTAGATAGTTTACGGTTATATAAGTTAGTTATACGATGATAAAACTATTTTTATGAAACGATTTATTACTTCTCTTCTTATATTTTTATATATATTCTCGGCTGCTGCTGTAACAGTCCGTCAGTTGGGACTATCGCACGGTTTATCCAATAATTGTGTCAATGATATAGTACAGGACAAATATGGAACATTATGGTTTGCTACCGAAGAAGGTTTAAACTGTTTTGATGGAAGAAGGTTTATACCGTATTATAAAGATGATTTCTGTATAACTGGAAATGAGTTGAACTGTCTGTTGGATGATCCGGTTGATTCACTTTTATGGATAGGTACACAAAGGGCTGGATTGAATGCTTACGACTATGTCAACAATAAATTCATAACATTCAGGCATGATGAATCCAATCCTAACAGCATTATAACAGATGATATTACTGATATAGTGAAAGCAGATAAGGGAAATATTTGGATTTCAACTTATTGGAGAGGAGTAGAATATTATGATAAGAAAAACAATACTTTTATTCATTATAATACATCAACTCTTCCGGGGCTGGTAAGTGATAAAGTATGGACAATCCTCGATTCTGGAGATGGAAATCTGTATGTGGGACATGTTGATAAAGGATTATCTGTGGTATCACTTAAAACAAGAACCGTTAAGAATTACAGTTATTCATCTTCCGATTCAAAAAGTCTTCCGGGTAATGAAGTCAAATCTATTTTTAAAGATAATAACGGCAATATATGGGTAGGTACAAATCATGGACTTGCTTTATTTGATCCTGAAAAGGAAGCTTTCATAAGTTTCTCTCAGAGCAACAAGAGGATGAATAATAATGTTTCGGATATCATCCAGATTAATAATGAGCTATGGGTGGGATTAGAATTTGGTGGAGTTGCTATTATAGATTTAACCCAGCGTACTTTTGTTTCTCCAGAGAATTTCAAGCTTAGTTTTATAGGTAGTGAAAGCGACAAATATTCTTTATCAAATATGAATGTAAGATGTTTGTACCAGGATTCTTTCTTAAATTTATGGCTTGGAGTCTGGGGAGGAAATGTGAATTTTATAAGTAATACGGAACCACCTTTCAACTATATTTCTGGACCTAATCCACATAAGACAGATTTTACTTTCGATAATTCGAATATATTGACTGTAACAGCTACATCGAAGGGGGATGTTTATGTTGCCACCAATGGGGGAGGAATCTGTCAGCTAAAAAACAATATGCCGTATAAATTTTATAGATTGAACGAACATGCCAATAATGTAGCTCAGGCATCATTATTTGTTCCGGATGGCTATATCTGGTATGGAATGTTTATGGGAGGGGTTAAGATTTATGATATAGAAAGAAAACGTTTTTTAGTAATTGGAGATAATTCATTGAAAAATACCGATGTCAGAAATATATATAGAGATGCAGATTCATATTTCTGGCTGTCTACAAGTTCGGGACTTTACAGATTGGACAATAAGGAGCCATATAAAGTCTTGAACCATTATCCGGTTGAAAATAATCTTGTACGATGTGCATTGATGGATGAGTCCAGTAATATGCTTGTCGGGACATTTGGAAGTGGACTCGTGTTATTTGACAAGAAGATGAATTTACTGAAAAAGTTCCAGGTTTCTGACAGCTTTCCCTCCAACACGGTAAATCATATTTTCATAGATAAAAGAAAACAAGTATGGGTAGCAACAGGCGAAGGACTTGTAATGTTTAAAGAGGGTAAATATGATAATTATAAGGTTTTTAATAAGGAGCAGGGACTAAACAATATTCATATAAGATCTATAATAGAAGATGATTGGGAAAATATTTGGATAAGTACAAATAAAGGAATCAGTTGCTTGAAGAAAGGAAGTGATGCTTTTTTGAACTATTCGGAGATAGATATGATTTTGTTAGGTGGATTTAATTCAAACAGTGTTGCAAAAGATAATAATGGAATGATTTATTTCGGTTCTACTGCCGGCCTGTGTTATTTTAATCCAATAACAGTCTTGTTGGAGAAAGAAGCTCCTTTACCATTCATCTCAAGTTTTACAGTTAACGAGCCTCTTTATTCACAGAAAAAATCGAATGTCATGCTTTTTCCAAGGCAGGGAAAGCCTATTGTACTCGATTATTCGAGAAATAACTTCAGTTTTTCTATAAATGTAAAAGACTATGCCATTTCGGACGTAGTGGAATATGCCTATATGTTAAAAGGATTTGATTCTTCGTGGTATATTGTTGATGATCCTAATAACGTAATATTCAGGAATATTCCATACGGAAAATATGAGTTACTTGTACGTACCAGAATACACAATAATAATTGGTCTGATAAAATAGTTTCAATGCCACTTGTTATATTGCCTCCAATTTGGTATACATGGTGGGCAAAAATAATTTATGTTATAATACTTGCCTGTGCTATAATGTATTCACTCTTAAGATACAAGAGGCGTTTGAATTTATCCTATACATACAAAATAGAGAAACAGAATTATCTGAGAGAGCAGGAACTGAATCAGGAGAGACTGAGATTTTATACCAATATAACTCATGAACTGAGAACTCCGTTGACATTGATTATCGGTCCGTTGGAGGATTTGATAACACAGGTTAATGATGATAAGGTGAAGCATAAGCTTTCAATGATTTATCAAAGTTCTTTAAAGTTATTGAATCTGATAAACCAGATTCTTGAATTCAGAAAAACAGAAACCCAGAATAGGAAACTTTGTGTTTCACGTGCAAAAATAGCTCCTGTAATTTATGAAGTGGGTCTAAAGTATAAAGAGTTTAACCGCAATCCTGCCATAAATCTTGAAATAAGTATTGAAAATGAAAATACAAGTCTGTATTTCGATAAAGATGTATTGACAATGATTCTTGATAATCTGCTGTCTAATGCATTTAAGTATACAAAAAGTGGATATATTAGGATAAAGACAGGTCTGGTAAATAGTAACGGTAATAATTACGTGGAAATAAGCGTGTCCGATTCTGGATATGGTATATCCGAAGAAGCAATATCTCACATATTCGACCGTTATTATCAGGAGGGTGGTGATCATCAGGCTTCAGGCTCAGGAATAGGTCTTGCTTTAGTTAAGAATCTTATAGAATTACATCATGCGCAGATTTATGTAGAGAGTAAAATTAATCAGGGAACTGAGTTTAAAATACAATTATTGGCAGATTATGATTATCCGAATGAATTGCATGCAGTCAATGAACAGACAGACTCTTTATTGGCAGAAGATAATCATACCGATATTGCTGAATCTCCAAACAAAAAGCCTATCATTCTGTTTGTTGAGGATAATGAGGATATACGAAGTTATGTAAATGAATCATTGTCGGATGAATATGAAGTGAAATTGGCCTCAAATGGAAAAATAGGTCTTGATATGGCTATAAACTTGATACCAGACATTATTATAAGTGATATAATGATGCCTGAAATGGATGGCTTTGAAATGTGCAAACAAGTAAAAAATAATGTTTGTACTTGTCATATACCTGTTATTATTCTGACAGCAAAAGATTCACTTCATGATAAAGAAGAAGGTTATAAGATAGGAGCAGACTCTTATATTACAAAACCATTTAGTGCGTCATTATTAAAAATAAGAATAAAGAATATTATCGACGTAAGAAAGAATATATCAGAAAAACTGTCGAACGAAATAACCATAAAGGAAAAGAAGAAAATAATAGAGGATTCAACCAGTAAACTCGACAATGAATTTCTTAATAAATTTAATGATATAGTGGAATCCAATCTTTCGATGGAGAAGATGGATGTCGGATATATAGCTGAGAAACTTTGTATGAGCAACTCGACTTTATATAGAAAAATTAAAGCACTGACCGGTTTGTCAACTAATGAATATGTAAGGAAAATAAAGATGAAACATGCCGAGAAACTGTTATTGGAAGGTAAATATAATATATCTGAAATAGCATTTATGATTGGTATGAACAGTACTGTTTATTTCCGACAATGCTTTAAAGAAGAGTTTGGAGTTGTACCTTCCGATTATATTAAGAAAATAAAAGGTTAATATCTTTTGGGGATATTATTGTATTAACTATAATTCTTTTCTGGTGCAGTTTTATATTGTTTATTTGAAAAATAGGTAGGAAAGGTATGTTAAGTCGTTAAAAATGCGTATTTAAATCATTCAATGATTGATTTATGTATCTTTTACGAAAGATTTGTTAATGTCGTATATGGTTTATAACCATAATTTTGTAGTGTTGAAAAAACAAAATTGTTAAACATTAATAAAATCTGTATGAAGAAGCATTTTTATAATGCCTTATTGGGAGGTATTTTTTTGTTAGCTTTAAGTACTGCATCCGGATGTAGCGAAGATGTAGGTTTTCCGGATGTAGATGGAAAAGAACCGACTATGACTTTGGTAACAGATCATATTGAGTCTGGTGCTGGCCATAGGTTTACTATTGAAGGAACACTGATAGATGCAGATGGTATTGCATCTGTAAATTTACAATGTGCTGACCTTTATCTTAACAAGACTATTGACCTTATTGAAATCTATGGCTCACCTCAGGAAAGTTATGAGTTGAGTTATCATTATGATTTGAGTCAAAATGAATTGGGCGAGAGTTTTACAATAAAAGTAACAGTAACAGATATTGGCGGACGTTCAGTGTCTCAGGATGTACTTGTGACAATGGATGGTGATTTTGAAAATCCAACTTTTACAGTAGTTCCTAGTGAAGTTGTAACTGTTCTGATTAAGGCAGAGACTAAATTTACATTGAATTTTACTGTAAGTGATGATCGCTCACTTGATTATGTAACAATAGAGATTCCAGGTGTAACAGGCTTTAATAACTTTAAGGTTGAGGCAAATGGAAACAATACACTTGAAGTGTCACAGTTAATAAACCTGCCAAGTGAAGTAGGAGAATATAATGTAACACTTACTGCAGTTGATATGAAAGGTAATCAGACAGTCAACAAGTGTACAATAAGTGTTTCCGAAATGCCAGACTTCCCTAAAATGTATCTTGCAGATGTGAAAACCGCTGCAGAACTGAACAGTGACATATTTGGCGTTCCGATGTTGATTAATCATACCGGAGAGTATCAGTATCAGGCACGTTATTACAACAAAGCTGCCGGAACTGAAATCTTCTTCTTGCCACAGAAAACAGACTTCACTCCAATCTGCTTCGGACTTGATCCAGAAGACTCAAACAAACTTACTGATGATCCAGAAACAGCTAAACCTATTGTACTTAATGAAGCAGGTGTTTATTATGAAATAAATATAGACGTGATAAACTCTACTTATAATATGCGTACATATTCTGTATCAGAGGCTACAGACCCTATCAATTATGAATATGGAACACCTTGTTTCGACAGATGGGAAAACGGTGAATCATATATAGACTTTGTTATAGGTTGGGGATCATCTCCTCAGGATGCAGGAAATCATATATTTGTTCAGGATGAGAATAATCCTCATTTGTTCTATTATCCTGCAAGTGGTGAAACATGGTCTTTGTCGGCTGGAGAAGAAATGAATTTCATTATATCAAACTATCACCCGGACGGATGGTGGGATCATGTGGAATGGCGTTGTGACAATTCTCAGGAAATTGAAAAGTTCGGTTATTATAGCAAGAAGAATGATGTTAACCCTGACTGGGAAGGTGAAAACAGAAAGTGGTCTGACGGAACTGCTGTAGAAGATAATTGGATGAAGCCTACTGTTACCAATGCTGGTAACTACAGATTTGAATTCGATGCTCATCTTGGTAGAGGAAAGATTGTTCCTGTGAATTAATTATAAAACATTAAATCGAAAATATGAAACAACTATTATTATTGTGGAGTTTTGCACTGATTAGTATATGTGCTTACGCCCAAAATATTACAGTAAAAGGAATTGTGACCTCCGGTGCAGACAATGAACCTCTGATAGGAGCTACAATTCAGGTTAAAGGTTCTACTAACGGAACTATTACAGGTTTGGATGGTGATTATCAGCTTGCCAATGTTCCTTCTGATGCAGTGCTGGTATTTTCAAGTGTGGGTTTTGCTTCTCAGGAAATCAATGTTAATGGTAAGACTATTATTAATGTTGTGTTGAAGGAATCAACAGAATTACTTGATGAAGTTGTGGTAATAGGTTATGGTGCTGTAAAGAAAAGTGACCTTACCAGTTCTATCGCAACAGTAAAAGGTGAAGAAATTACTGAAACTGTAACTGGTAATGCTATGGATGCTTTGCAAGGTAAGATAAACGGTGTTCAGGTAGCAAGTGGTGGTGGTCCTGGTACAACTCCTAAAGTACTTATCCGTGGTGTTACTACAGTAAATGGTTCAGACCCTCTTTATGTTGTAGATGGTATGCCTATCAGTGGAAATATCAACTTCTTGAACAGTAATGATATTCAGTCAATGGAAGTATTGAAGGATGCTTCTGCCGCTGCTATCTATGGTACACGTGCATCTAATGGTGTAATCCTTATTACAACCAAAAAAGGTATTGCAGGAAAGACTCGTATCAACTTTACTACATCTGCTGGTTTCCAGACTATAGCTAAACCAAACATAGCCGGTGCTGCAGAATATAAGGAAGTATTTAATACACGTTATGCCAATGATAATGCGACATCTATATGGAATGATACAGGTGCTACAACTAATCCAGGTGGTACAGACTGGTGGGATCAGGTAATCAATAAGACAGCCTTGGTTCAGAACTATTCTTTGAGTATATCTGGTGGTACTGATAAATTGGTTTATAATCTTAGTTTCGGCTATTACCGCAATAATTCTCAGTATGATTATGGATATTGGGATAAACTGAATGCCCGTTTGAATACAGAATATACATTCAATAAGTATGTGAAGATGGGATTCGATATTGCTCCTCGTGTTGAATCTTGGGATGATACACCTAACTTGTTTTCTGCTGCTATGTCTATGGACCCTACTACTCCTGTTTATAAGCCAGAAGATCAGTGGGTGGATAATGAATATAACAATTATCAGCGTTCATATAACAATCAGGAATGGAACCCTGCAGGTTCTTTGTCGCGCCAGAGTGGACACTCACGTGAAATGGGTGCAATTTTAAACACATACTTGCAGATTAATCCTATTAAGAAGCTTACTTTACGTACTCAGTTTGGTGCTAATGCACATTTCCGCCGTTCGGATAGCTTTACACCGGAATTTTATATTGATGCTTTGGAACAGTCTACTTTAAGTAATGTTTCTCGTGAAATGCAGGAATGGCTGGATTGGAACTGGACAAATACAGCAACATATATTGATACATTTGCCGATAAGCATAATTTGAATGTTATGGCTGGCTTTACAGCAGAACGATTTGCCTGGTATCAGACAAAGGCTTCTCGTGATGATGTTCCAAATAATATGGATCAGATGCAGGAAGTCAATGCCGGTACACAGAATCAGAAGGGTGATGGTACTACCTCATATAATACACTTGTATCATTCCTGGGACGTGTAATGTATAATTATGATAGCAGATATTATATAACCGCTTCATTACGTGCCGATGGCTCTTCTCGTTTCCCTTCAGGTAATAAATATGCTTTGTTCCCTTCTGTTTCTGCTTCATGGAGAGTTATAAGTGAAGAATTTATGGAAGACCAGGAACTGTTTAGTGACTTGAAACTACGAGGCGGTTGGGGTAGAGTTGGTAATCAGGGTATAGACAATGATGCAACCTTGACACTATTGGGTCAGGCAGATTATGTCTTTGGCTCTTCACCTATCCGTGTTCCTGGTACAATGGTTTCGGGCGTAGGTAATAATCAGCTTAAATGGGAAACTGTTGAAGACTGGAACGTAGGTGTTGATATGTCATTCCTTGAAAGCAGACTTGGTGTTACTTTTGAATATTTCCAGAAGAAATCAAAGGATATGCTTTATCAGAAGCAGAATATTTTTGCCGTAGGTTATCCTGACTGGAACAGTACTGTATGGATGAATATCGGTAGTATGAAAGCTACAGGATGGGAGCTTGGCCTTAACTGGCGTGATCAGGTAGGTGACTTCTCTTATAATATCGGATTGAACGCTTCTTCGGTAAAGAACAAAGCAATAAAGTTCACAGGCGATGGCCCTATCCTTACAGGTGGTTTTAATAGTGACCAAATTATTCGTAACGAGGATGGTGGTGAAATTTCACGCTTCTATGGATATGTTGCAGATGGATTGTTCCAGAATTGGGAAGAAGTTTATGCTCACACTAATGAACATGGCGACTTGGTACAGAGCAATGCACAGCCTGGCGATATCCGCTTTAAGGATTTGAATCATGATGGCGTGCTTGATGAAAACGATAAAACATGGATTGGTAATCCTTATCCGGATTTGATGCTTGGATTGAACTTAGGTTTTACTTATAAGAATATTGATTTCACAGCCAATTTCTATGGAACTTTTGGAAACGATATCTATAATAAAACAAAAGGTTTGTATTCTGGTACAAGCGGACAAAATGTATGGGCCGGTACTTTGGAAAAGGCTTGGCATGGAGAAGGAACAAGTAATGATATACCGCGTCTTTCATATAATGACTTGAACCAGAACTACCTTCGTGTATCAAGTTTCTACGTAGAAGATGGTTCGTATATGCGTTGCAAACTGTTGCAGATAGGCTATACACTTCCTAAAAAATGGTTGGACGGAAATGAAATACGTTTGTCTTTCTCTGCACAAAATCCGTTTACTATTACAGGTTATTCAGGTATGGACCCAGAAAGACCAGCTTTGGATGGTAGTGTAATCGAAACAGGTATTGATGGAATAGCTTATCCTAATCCACGTACATTCTTATTTGGTATAGACTTTAAATTTTAATATATCATAAGCTATGAAACAATTATTTATAATATTTACACTGATTGCTTCGCTTACTTTTACTTCTTGTGAGGATTTTCTAACTGAAGAGGTTCGCGGGCAGCAGAACTTGGACACATACTTCCAAAGCGAGGAAGAATGTGAGGCATTTATTACCGGATGCTATCAGGCTATAACATTTGGCGGATGGTGGAATATTAATACTGTATGGTTATTGTCGGAAATGTGTAGTGACGACGGATGGATGGGAAATACTACTCAAAGCCAGAGTGACTATATTTCGTTGGCTCACTATCAAGGTAACGGACAGAGTAATGGTGCGATATCTAATTTCTGGCAGTACCGTTATAAAGGTATACTGAGATGTAATGTTGCAATAGAGAGAATTTCACAATCACCTATGTCTGACACTGAAAAGAGAGACCGTATGGTTGCCGAAGCAAGA
The DNA here is from genome assembly GCA_034094155.1 of Phocaeicola sp. Lineage (GTDB taxonomy): Bacteria > Bacteroidota > Bacteroidia > Bacteroidales > Bacteroidaceae > Phocaeicola. The sequence goes on along the minus strand of JAXEBI010000062.1, from coordinate 88,874 downwards.
TTCCTGCGCGGATATTTCTATTTCGAACTTGTCAGAAATTTTGGTGGTGTGCCATTGATTACAGGTTTCCTTATGCCTGATCAGGTAGCTGGTATAACTCGTGCTTCTCAGGAAGATGTATATAAATTCATAGAAGAAGACTTGAGTGCTGCAGCTGATGTACTTCCTCAAAAAAGTGAATATGCGGCTACAGACATGGGACGAGCTACTCGTGGTGCTGCATTGGGATTGCTTGGTAAGGTATATTTGTATCAGAGTAAATGGCAGGAGGCTCATGATGTACTTGAAACTGTTATCAAAGAAGGTGAATATAAGTTGATGGACAATTTTGGTGATGTATGGAGCGTTGACCATAATAATAATGAGGAAAGCCTTTTCGAAGTTCAGTATATGTATGATGGAACTTATTCTCTTGGTGGTGCATTGACTGTTATTACTGGTGCACGTAACGGTCCTGGTGACGGTTGGTCATGGGGTCAGCCTACAGCAAACCTAGAACAGGCTTATATAGATGCTGGTGATACAGAACGTTTGCGCTGGACTATAATTAAGACTGGATGTACAGAGATAGCTGGTGAAGACAACTTTGCTCCATTTGTAGAAAACAGTAAGAACATGTCTAAATATCAGGAATACATTGATAAATATGGGTGGAATCCTGAATGTTATATAATCGACCCTGCCCAGCATAAGTCGGCTCGTATAGTACGTAAGTATTTTGTGCCTTATGATAAACGTCCTGAAGTATACAATACCGACAAAATACCTTTGGATCATAGAATTCTTCGTTATGCAGATGTCTTGCTTATGTATGCAGAAGCTTGTAATGAATTAGGTGATGATGCTTCTTCAAGAGATGCTCTTAATCAGGTTCGTAACCGTGTGAATCTGGCCGATGTTACAGCAAGTGGAAATGAATTGCGTAAGGCTATACGTCTTGAACGTCGTCTTGAACTGGCTTGGGAACAGAATCGTCTGTACGATATCCGCCGCTGGATTGATGATAACGGCAAGCGAGTGATTACTAATATTATGGGACCTAACGGTTCGTTTGTAAAATGGAATACAGACCCTGAAACTCGTGATATTTATGAATGGGAAAATCAGGGAGAGGATAGTGACAAGGGTATTACTTTTGATGAAAATAGAGACCTTGTATTCCCTATTCCATTATATGAAATCACAATGTCAAATGGTTCGATTACTCAGAACCCTGGATGGAATTAATTGATTATTTAATGATTTTGTAGACTTTATAAGCTGTTGCAGGTAGAGTATGTTTATTTGCAGCAGCTTATTTGGTTTATTTCTATAGTTTAAATATTTAATATTATGAAGTTTGTTGATTATAGATTTTTATCTTTTGCATTGTGTTTCGCTTCTATATCATGTAGCGATAACACTACAGAGGCACAACTTCCCGAGGATGATGATATTCCTGAAGTTAGTGTAGCTAAATCTGTTACTATAAATCCAGAAATAAAATATCAGACTATTAAAGGTTTTGCGGCTTCCGATTGTTGGTCGCCTGCCTATATAGGCAAATATTGGACAAATAGTCGTGAAGGAATAACTGAGTTATTGTTTTCGTCGGAAATAGCTGATGGTCAGCCAAAAGGTATAGGATTGTCACAGTGGCGTGTAAACTTGGGTGGCGGCAGTATGGAGCAAGGTGATGAAAGTGGTATAGAAGATAAGTCAAGACGTGCAGAGTCATATTTAGATGATAACCTGAATTATGATTGGAATAAATGTGAAGGACAGAGATATTTTATGAGTCGTGCAAAGGAATTAGGTTGCAGCAACTTTATTCTTTTCAGTAATACGCCTCCTGTTCAATATACATATAATGGTAAAGGTTTTTCCAATCAGGGTGGAAGTTCAAACTTAAAGCCGGAGCACTATGATGATTTTGCCCAATACATGGCTGATGTGGCTTCACATTATACAAGTGAAGGATATAATATAACACATATATCTCCTGTAAATGAACCACAATATAATTGGGATAGTGGTCAGGAAGGCAGTGGATGGACAAATGACCAGGTAGCAGATTTGGCAAGAGCTTTGGATAAGGCTCTGACTGGAAATGGACTTAATTCTACAGATATTCTATTAGGTGAAGCCGGAGATTGGGAATATTTATATAAGGTAAAGAGTGATGCAGCCAGAAGTAACGTTCTCTCTGCTTTCTTTACACCGGGCTCTTCTGCATACGTTGGCGATTTGCAGCATGTAAGTAATCTGATTTGTGCCCATAGCTACTGGACTGACGGTTCGTGGGATGGAATGCGCAATGTACGGAAATTAGTTAGAGACAATGCGACATCATATAACGTTGAAGTATGGCAGAGTGAGTGGAGTATGTTGGGGGATGGTTATAGCTCATCTGAATTTGTTGGTTATGATTCTGCTTCTGAAATGGATATTGCTTTATATATGTCGAAGGTGATTCATAATGATTTGACTGTAGCTCAAGTTTCTTCATGGAGTTACTGGACTTCGATGGATGTATCAAGATGGGGACATAAGAACAGGTTTTTACTTATATCTCTTGTTCCGGAAGGAGGTGAAAACGGTGATATTGCGAATGAAGGAACATATAGGGCAACTCCAACATTATGGGTCTTGGGTAATTACAGTAGGTTTGTACGTCCCGGATATATTCGTGTGGATTTATCTTTGAATGAAAGTATGAATTTCTTTGGATCTGCCTGGATTTCTCAAGATGGAAGTAAAATAGTTGCAGTTTATTCTAATCTTTCAGATAAGGCCATAAGAATAGTTGATGAAAGAGAAGGGTGGAGTGGTGAGCCTAAGTCTGTTAAAACATATACCTCAAGTTCTTCTAAAAATCTTAAAGAGAGAGATGTTCCTGCAGACGGTGATATATATGTAGATGCAAAGAGTGTTACAACTGTTGTATACGAGCTGTAATGTGTTAATTGTAAGAAATATAAATTCCCTGAAATTATATTATTTGAAAGTCAGTATTCTTTCTGTAATATAATTTCAGGGAATTTATGTTATATGGTTATATTTATTTCACTCCGAGATAATATGCTACAGCCTCTGCGCATCTTTCTCCATCTACCCCTGCAGAAACAATTCCTCCAGCATATCCGGCGCCTTCACCGCATGGGAACAGACCTTCTACTGTTACGTGTTGCAGGGTTTCATTATCGCGGACAATTCTTACAGGTGCCGAGGTACGTGTCTCTGCCGCTATCATTACAGCATCGTTGGTAAGGAACCCACGTGAACTGCGTCCAAATAATTCAAAACCTTTACTGAGGCGTTCGGTTATGAATTTTGGCATCCAGAAATGAAGTGGAGAAGATACCATTCCTGGACTGTATGAACTGTCGGGCAAATCATAACTTAGTTTTTTCCTTGTAAAGTCGACCATCCTTTGCGATGGAGCAGTCTGACGCATGTTTCCTTGCTGCCAGCACGTTTGTTCCAGTTTTTCCTGAAACTGCATCATGGCGAGAACAGACAATTCACCGTCTTTAAGATTATGTTCTGTGCGGCGTATCAATTCTTCTGTTTCCTGTTCTGCCGAACCAGGAATAGGCTCGCATGAATCCAGTCTCAGTGTATGGTCATTAAGATCTTCAGGACGTATTTCGACTACCATACCTGAGTTGCTCCATCTTGTGCCACGATTGCTTGGACTCATACCATTAACAACCAATTGGTGTGGTCCGCTTGCTGCAGGTACTACGAAGCCTCCGGGGCACATACAGAAACTGTAAACTCCTCTTCCGTCGACTTGCTGTACGAAACTGTATTCTGCTGCAGGAAGGTATTTCCCTCTTCCGTTTTTATTGTGATATTGTATCTGGTCTATAAGCATTGAGGGATGCTCAAGTCTCACACCTACAGCAATACCTTTAGATTCCATTTTGATTCCATTTGCATAAAGCCAACGGTAGACATCGCGTGCTGAATGGCCTGTAGCAAGTATAACCGGGCCACGGAAAGTGCGCCCGTCATTTGTCTCTATACCTACAACTTTATTCTTTTCAATAACTATGGCATCCATTCTTGTTTTGAAATGCACTTCACCACCGCATGCTAAAATAGTGTTTCGCATATTCTCGATAACTCTCGGCAATTTGTCTGTTCCAATATGTGGATGAGCATCTATCAGAATAGAAGTACTTGCACCATGCTGGCAGAATACATTTAGAATTTTGTCTACATTTCCTCTTTTCTTGCTTCTTGTGTATAGTTTGCCATCAGAGTATGCTCCGGCACCACCTTCCCCAAAGCTATAATTGGACTCTGAATCTACTTTATGTTCTCTACTGATTTTAGCCAGGTCTTCTTTTCGTTCACGGACATTTTTCCCTCGTTCTATAACTATAGGACGCATACCTAATTCTATCAGACGCAAAGCTGCGAATAATCCGCCTGGGCCGGCACCTACTACTATAACCTCAGGCTTGCCTGATACATTATGATATTCTGTAGTAATATATTCTTTATCTTCAGGTTCTTCGTTGATAAAGACCTGTATTTTAACATTTACATATATTGTACGCTGTCGTGCATCAATACTCTTTTTAAGAACCCTTACGGCATTTATTGTACGTATGTCGAGTCCTTTCTCACGACTGATGTAATTCTTTAGCGATTGTTCGCTTGCTGCCTGTTCTGGCAGAATCCTAAGTTGATATTCGTTTACCATTGTCTTTATCTGTTACTTGTGATGTATTTGAATTAATATAATAACGGAGTATGGATTAATAGCATTTAGTATAAAGTAATATATTAATTGTCGTTTTTTTATGGTTATACCATGTTATTATCCGAACAGTTCTCTGAAAGCCTCTTCAACCTTTCTCACAGGAATAAGTTCTATCTTTATTTTTTTTCTGTCAAGTCCCTGAAGGTTATGTTTTGGAACAATCATTCTTTTAAATCCTAGTTTTTCAGCTTCGCTGATTCTCTGTTCTATTCTGTTTACAGGCCGTATTTCACCACTAAGTCCAACCTCGCCTGCCATGCATACTCCATTTTCAAGTTCTGTATCCATGTTGCTTGACAGTATTGCACTGATAACAGCAAGATCTATTGCAGGGTCGTTTACCTTTAATCCTCCGGCAATATTTAAAAATACATCCTTTTGGGCAAGTTTGAAACCTACTCTTTTTTCAAGTACGGCAAGTAGCATATTCATTCTTCTTATATCAAAACCAGTAGCTGATCGTTGCGGTGTACCGTATGCTGCTGTACTAACCAGTGCTTGTACTTCAATTAAAAAAGGCCTGATACCTTCCATGGCACAAGCTATGGATATTCCGCTCATACCTTCATGGTCTTGTGTAAGAAGAAGTTCGGAAGGATTGCTAACCTGGCGCAGACCATCTTGTCTCATTTCATATATACCAAGTTCGGCAGTGCTCCCAAATCTGTTTTTTATGCTTCTCAGTATACGATACATATAATGCTGGTCGCCTTCAAACTGAAGAACTGTATCTACTATATGTTCCAATACTTTGGGACCGGCTATACTTCCTTCTTTATTTATATGTCCAATGAGAATAACAGGAGTTCCTGTTTCTTTGGCAAATCTGAGAATGGCTGCCGAGCATTCTCTCACCTGAACGATGCTGCCTGGAGAAGAATCAAGATTTTCTGTAGATATAGTTTGAATTGAATCTATTATAACAAGATCTGGAGCTGTACTTTTGATATTGGCGAATATTTGTTCAAGAGATGTTTCGCATGCAATAAGAAGTTCGCTGTCTTCGTTATGCTTTATGCGGTCTGCCCTCAGTTTTAGCTGACGGGCACTTTCTTCTCCTGATATATACAAAATTTTTTTTCCCGAAAGACGTAATACGGTCTGTAGAATCAGAGTGGATTTTCCAATACCTGGCTCACCACCCAAGAGTGTGAGAGACCCTTGTACAAGTCCGCCTCCCAAAACCCTGTTCAACTCGTCGTCATTCATATTGATTCGTTGTTCTTCCGAAGAATTTATTTCTTTAAGATATTGTGGTTTGGAACGTACAGACTCTATTCCGTGAGCTACATGTTTTGCTGTAGGAATCTCTTTTCTTACAACTTCTTCAGAAAAAGTATTCCACTGTCCACATGATGGACATTTGCCTACCCATTTGGGAGATTCCTGGCCGCAGTTGGAACATATAAATATAGTTTTATCTTTAATTGTTTTAGCCATTATAAACTTATTAGCAATTATCTTTTTTGTTGTACTGGTTTTGCAAAGTTACAGAATAATTTTTTACTATTCAATATGAATTGCCGGTTATACTTAATATTGTGTGTAAGCAATTTATAGATGTTTGCATTTCTTATATTAATGACTTTTCTTATTATAAAATATGTATGTTAACAATATGGTATATGTCATGGATGTAATGCTTTTGTCAGTAGAAATCCTTTTTTGCTTGAAAAAAAATCCTTTTTTGTATTTGTTTGTAGAAAAATGTTCTTATATTTGCCATCGGTAAAACATTTAAGAATAATTTCCAAATAAACCAAAAGATATGATAACACTTAATAACAATATCACAACAACCGGTATGGGGCGAATGTTCGTCACATTGAATGGTCATGGGATGACCCCTCGGGGTTGATACTTGTTATATTGTGTTTCTACGTGATACACGCTTACGGACGTAAGCATTCCATTCTTTTTTTCTATTCATTTTTTATTTTTTCAAATTAATATAGTTTTAACTTATTAGACTTTCTGTGTAACTGCATAGTAAGTTTAGTAATCTTATATAATTATATCAGAGGTATGAAAGTATTGAAATTCGGTGGAACATCTGTTGGTTCTGTCAACAGTATGTTGAGTGTAAAGAAAATAGTCGAGGCTATCGATGAAAAAGTCATCGTTGTTGTATCTGCATTAGGGGGAATTACCGACAAATTGATAAAAACTTCGAAGATGGCAGCAGAAGGAGATTCGGCTTATGAGAAAGAAATGAAGGAAATAGTAAACCGTCATATCGAAATGGTTTATACTGTTATTCCGGCCGGAAAGGACAGGGAAATACTTCTTGATCAGGTAAACGAACTTCTTAGTGAACTTAAAAATATATTTCAGGGAATATTTCTTATACGTGACCTCTCTCCAAAGACTTCGGCTACTATAGTAAGTTATGGAGAACGCCTTTCATCCAGTATAGTTGCAAAACTTATTGATGGAGCAGAATGGTATGATTCACGCAAGTTTATCAAAACAGAAAAAAAACACAACAAACATATTCTTGATTCTGATTTGACTAACGAACTTGTAAGGGAAACATTCAGTGAACTGCCTAAGGTTGCCTTAGTACCTGGATTTATTTCTACAGACAAGAATACAGGTGAAGTTACAAATCTTGGTCGCGGTGGTTCTGACTATACTGCGGCAATAATTGCAGCCGCGCTCGATGCCGATATACTTGAAATATGGACTGATGTTGACGGATTCATGACTGCCGACCCGAGGGTAATAAGTACTGCATATCCTATAACAGAATTGAGCTATGTAGAGGCTATGGAACTTTGCAACTTCGGTGCGAAGGTAGTTTATCCTCCAACTATATATCCTGTTTGTCATAAAAACATTCCTGTATTAATTAAGAATACATTTAATCCTGACGCTCCGGGAACAATTATAAAACAGGATGCCGATCATTTTTCTAAGCCTATTAAAGGTATATCTTCTATAAATGATACTTGTCTTATCACAATGACAGGTCTTGGAATGGTTGGTGTTATAGGTGTGAACCACAGAATATTCAAGACTCTTGCAGAAAACGGAATAAGTGTGTTCCTGGTATCTCAGGCTTCATCTGAGAATTCAACATCTATAGGTGTAAGGAACGAAGATGCAGAACTGGCTTGCGAGGTACTTAATGCTGAGTTTGCAAAGGAAATTGAAATGGGAGAGATTTCTCCGATGATGGCTGAAGGAAACCTGGCTACTGTGGCTATCGTAGGTGAGAATATGAAGCATACTCCGGGTATCGCCGGAAAATTATTCGGAACTCTCGGACGTAATGGCATCAATGTTATTGCTTGTGCACAGGGAGCTTCAGAAACAAATATTTCGTTTGTAGTAGAGGCATCTTCATTACGCAAGACTTTGAATGTAATACATGATTCTTTTTTCTTGTCTGAGTACCAAGTATTGAATCTTTTTATTTGCGGTATTGGTACTGTGGGAAACAGCCTGATTGAGCAGATTCACAGTCAGCAGGAAAAACTTATGAAGGAAAGAGGATTGAAGTTGCGTGTAGTGGGTATTGCAAATGGTCATCAGGCATATTTCACACGTCGTGGTATCGATCTTGAAAATTATCGTAAAGAACTTGAAGAAAAGGGTATTCCGTCTTCTCCTCAGGTGCTTCTTGATGAGATAATAGGTATGAATATCTTTAATTCTGTATTTGTGGACTGTACAGCAAGCCCTGCAATAGCCGGACTTTATAAAGATTTTCTAAGTCATAATATTTCGGTAGTTGCAGCCAACAAAATTGCAGCTTCTTCTGAATATGAGATATATGAAGAACTTAAACAGATAGCGCGCCAAAGAGGTGTAAAGTTTCTGTTTGAAACAAATGTAGGAGCAGGTTTACCTGTAATAAACACTATAAATGACCTGATTTACAGTGGTGATAAGATATTGAAAATAGAAGCTGTGGTAAGTGGAACACTCAACTTTATATTCAATACAATAAGTAAGGATACACCATTGAGCAAGACTATCCGTCTGGCAAAGGATGGCGGGTACTCTGAACCAGATCCAAGAATCGACCTAAGCGGAAAGGATGTTGTAAGAAAGCTTGTTATTCTGGCAAGAGAAGCTGGATACAGAATTAATCAGGAAGATGTAGAAAAGAATCTGTTTATTCCTGATGAGTATTTCGAGGGTTCGATTGATGATTTCTGGAAAAAAATTCCAAATTTGGATGCAGATTTTGAGGCAAAAAGGGAAATTCTTGAAGCAGAGGGTAAGAGGTGGAGGTTTGTTGCCCGCCTTGAAAATGGTAAGGGTAGCGTATCTCTTCAGGAAGTGGAACATGAACATCCTTTCTATAATCTTGCCGGTACTAACAATATAATCTTGCTTACAACAGAAAGATATAACGAGTATCCGATGCTTATTCAGGGATATGGAGCAGGTGCAAGTGTTACTGCAGCCGGAGTATTTGCCGATATAATGAGCATTGCCAATGTGTAATGTAAATGATGGAAAACAGTGAATGTGCAGATAAATCAAGAATTTAATAAACGGGATATAATAAACAGTGATAAATAATGAGTGAATAATGAGTGAGTTGTGAATGTAAAAACAGTGAATGAAAAACAAAAATGAGAGAGTTATGAAACACATAATTATTTTGGGCGATGGTATGGCTGACTGGCCTGTACCTGCCTTAGGGGACAAAACATTACTGCAATATGCCTATACTCCTTATATGGACAAACTTGCTTCCATGGGGCGTACAGGTATGCTTAAAACTGTGGCAGATGGATTTCATCCGGGAAGTGAAGTCGCAAACATGTCGGTTATGGGATATGACCTTCCTACAGTTTATGAAGGAAGGGGAGTGCTTGAGGCTGCAAGTATAGGTGTAGACCTTGAACCTGATGATATGGCTATGCGATGTAATATAATATGTGTAGATGGCGAGACTCTTAAGAATCATTCGGCAGGACACATAACAACTGAAGAAGCTGATGAATTGATTAGGTTCTTGAACGAAAAGCTTGGTTCGGAGCGTATACATTTTTATACAGGGGTACAGTACCGGCATTTGCTTGTAATAAAAGGTGGTAACAAGAATTTGCATTGTGTACCTCCTCATGATATACCTTTACAACCGTTTCGTTCAAATATGATAAAAGCTGAATGTGCAGAAGCTCAGGAAACAGCTAATCTTCTGAATGCATTAATTCTTAAATCCCAGGAGATATTGGCTTCACATCCAGTAAATCTGAAACGTGTTTCTGAAGGAAAAGATCCTGCCAACAGTATATGGCCATGGAGTCCTGGATATCGTCCTAAGATGGAACCTCTTTCATTAAAGTATCCTCAGATTAAAAAGGGGGCTGTAATAACAGCAGTAGACTTGATTCGTGGTATAGGACGATATGCAGGTCTGCGTTGCATTGATGTGGAAGGTGCTACCGGACTTTATAATACTAATTATGAAGGAAAGGCTCAAGCTGCTATTGAAGCATTGAAAACAGATGATTTTGTATATCTTCATATTGAAGCAAGTGATGAGGCTGGACATGAAGGAGATTTGAATCTTAAACTACAGACTATTGAGAATCTTGATAGAAGAGTTATAGGTCCGATTTATGAGAGTATTAAAAACTGGGATGAACCTGTGGCTATAGCTATACTTCCGGATCATCCTACTCCTGTAGCCCACAGAACTCATACTAATGAACCTGTACCATTTCTTATATATTATCCTGGAATTGAACCTGATAGCGTACAGACCTACAGTGAAGTTTCGTGCAAAAACGGTTTTTATGGAATAATGGAGAAAGATGGGTTTATGAATGAATTTATGGATATCTGTTAGAGTTTGGCATGAGTCTGTTTAGATTATCGAATATCTGTAAGGTTAGCTTATATCCTTAAAACTATATATGAATAATATATATAACTGATATTCAGATGGATATTGGTGTTAAGATGAATTATAAACAAAAACAAGTGAATGATTATGAAATACTATAGCACAAATAAAGAAGCAAAAGATGCAACACTTGAGGAAGCTGTTGTAAAGGGTTTGGCGTCAGATAAAGGTCTGTATATGCCATATTCTATAAAGCCACTGCCGCAATCATTTTTTGATGAAATAGAAAATCTTACATTTCAGGAAATAGCATATCGTGTAGCTGATGCATTTTTTGGTGAAGATGTCCCGGCTGAAATATTGAAACATATAGTTTATGATACATTGAGTTTTGATGTTCCTGCAGTCAAGGTAAAGGAAAATATCTACTCTCTTGAATTGTTTCATGGTCCTACTCTGGCTTTCAAGGATGTAGGCGGACGGTTTATGGCACGTCTTTTGGGATATTTCATCCGTAAAGAATGTAAGAAAGAGGTAAATGTTCTTGTTGCTACATCCGGTGATACAGGTAGTGCGGTAGCAAATGGCTTTCTCGGTGTGGAAGGAATTCATGTGTATGTTCTTTATCCTAAGGGTAAGGTAAGTGAGATTCAGGAAAAACAGTTTACTACATTAGGTAAGAATATTACTGCTATTGAAGTTGATGGTACATTTGATGATTGTCAGGCTCTTGTGAAGAATGCATTTATGGATAAGGAACTAAATGCACATATGCAACTTACGTCTGCCAATTCAATAAATGTTGCCCGTTTTCTGCCGCAGTCTTTCTATTATTTTTATGCATATGCACAGATGAAAAAATTGGGTAAGGCCGATAATCTTGTTGTATGTGTGCCAAGCGGTAATTTTGGAAACATTACTGCTGGTCTTTTCGGTAAGAAAATGGGTTTGCCTATTAGTCGTTTTATTGCTGCAAACAACCGTAATGATATCTTTTATCAGTATCTGAAAACTGGTGAGTATAATCCTCGCCCTTCTGTTGCAACAATAGCCAATGCCATGGATGTTGGTAATCCAAGTAACTTTGCACGTATAATGGACCTTTATGGCGGTAATCATGAGGCTATTTGTTCTGAAATATCGGGTGAGGCATATACAGATGAACAGATAAGTGAGACAGTGCAAAAAGTTTATGAAGAAACAGGATATTTGTTAGATCCTCATGGAGCATGTGGTTACCGTGCTTTATCTGAGGAACTGAAGCCAGGTGAAACTGGTATATTCCTTGAAACAGCTCATCCTGCCAAGTTCCTTCAGACAGTTCGTGACATTATAGGTACTGAAGTGAAAATACCGGAAAAACTTCAGGAGTTTATGAGAGGAAAGAAACTTAGCATTCCTATGACTAAAGAATTTTCCGATTTCAAGAAGTATCTTATGAGTAAGTAGTACTTATTTATAACAAGACATAAAATTTTAGGGTAATATATTGTTTGAAAGTTATAGTTCATACAATATATTACCCTTTTTTATATTATTGCTTCTGTAAATGAATTGTTTTATGTCTATTTACAGTTTTAAGGTTTTAATTTCTCGTTTTACAGTTTCAATTTCTTTGTAACAAATTCTTTTACAAACTCTACGGTTCCATCAATACCCAAAACAGAAGAATCTACACATAAATGATATGTAGCTGCAGCTCCCCATGTCTTATAACTATAATAATTGTAGTATGAAGAACGCTTCTTGTCTGCTTTTTCCATAAGATCTTCTGCTTCTTCTGCACTGATATTTAGTGTACTCATTAATCTTTCTATTCTTGCTTCCGGTGAAGAAGAAATAAAAACATTGGCACATCTGGGGTGATCACGCAGGATGTAGTCGGCACATCGACCAACAAACAGGCATGAATGTTTTTCTGCCAGATCCCTTATTACATCACTTTGAATTTTGAAAAGTGAATCATTACTTAAATAAGAGTTGTAAGGATAGGCTCCTTCAGTAATAAAAGGAAAACGTGAACCGAACAATCCTCCCAAAATAGTTTTTGATGCTTTTTCATCGGCTTGCTCGAAAAACTCACGGCACAAACCACTTTCTTTTGAGGCAAGGTTAATAAGTTCTTTATCGTAGAAAGCTATTCCAAGCTGTTTAGCCAATTTTTCGCCTATTTCTTTTCCGCCACTGCCAAGTTGACGTCCGAGGTTTATAACAAATTTATCGTTCATAGTCAGAAAATTTAATGTTTCTTATAGTACAAAAATAATATTTGTGAGCCATTTTTCAAAATTTAATAGAAAAAATATGTTTATGTACTTATAAAATATATTCTTGTTATAATGCTTTGGTTTATAGTTTTTTACAGTTTTTTTCTTGGACTTTGATTATAGTATTTTGGACTTTAGAGCTAGAAAAAAAATAGTATTTACAGTAGTTTGTACTTTAGATAAAGTCTTACTGAGGTAACTGTCGTATGTTTGCGGTGTAGTTAACAAAAATAATAAATGTATTTATGAAAAAGACTTTCTTATTTCTAATGCTTGCTGCTGTAGGTAGTGGCTTGTATGCTGAGAATTTCACAGTAAAATCTCCAAATTCTCAAATTGCAGTGAATGTTGAAACAGGTGAAAATACAACATATTCTGTTGTATTTAAAGGTAAAACTATCATTAATCCTTCACCAATTTCCATGACTTTCGATAATGGTATTGTTATTGGACGCAATATGAAGGTTATAAATGTAGAAAACTATAGTGAAGATAAAACTATAATTCCAGTTGTTCGTCAGAAAGGTGATAAGATTCAGGATACTTATAATGAGATGGTGTTGAGTGCAGATAATTATCGTATTCATTTCCGTGTATACGATGATGGTTTGGCATATCGTTTCCATACAAACTTCAGTGATTCAGTAAAAGTGTTAAGTGAAGAAGCTACATTCTGTTTCCCGGAAGATTATAATACATTGTTCCCGGAAGAAAAAACGATGTTATCTGCCCAGCAGCCTCTATTCAAGCCTATGAAATTATCAGAAATTTCAACAGATAGATTTTGTAGTACTCCTATGTTAATAAAGCTTGATGAAAATGCCCGTTTGTTTATAAGTGAGTCTGATCTTGAAAGTTATCCTGGAATGTTTTTGAAGAAACAGGGTAAATATGAAATGGCAGGAAAATACGCAGCTGTTTCCTTGGAAGACCAAAAGACAGATGATCGTCAGATATTTCCAACTAAACGTGCAGATTATATAGCTCATGTTAGCGGAACCAGAAATTTCCCTTGGAGAGCAATGATTGTGGCAGAAAATGATGCAAATCTTGTTACTAACCAACTTATATACAAACTTGCTCCAGAATCTGAAGGCGATTTTTCTTGGGTTAAACCAGGCAAAATAGCATGGGATTGGTATAATGCACTGATTCTTACTGGTGTAGACTTTAAATGTGGCATTAATAATGATACTTATAAATACTATATTGATTTTGCTTCAAAATATGGTATAGAATACGTTGTAATAGACGATGGATGGTCTGAAGCATGGGATGTTACAAAGACTATTTCTGAAATCAACATGGAAGAACTTGTAGCCTATGGAAAAAAGAAAAATGTAGATTTGATATTATGGGTTTCTTGGGCTCCGTTCCGTGAGAAAATAGATGAAGCATTCGACTTGTTCCAAAAATGGGGAATAAAGGGAATAAAAATGGATTTTATGAACCGTGATGATCAGGAAATGGTTGATTTCTATTACGAAGTAGCCAGAAAAGCCGTAGAACACAAGATGTTGGTAGATTTCCATGGAGCATATAAACCTACAGGTTGGTTGAGAACTTTCCCTAATGTATTGTCATCTGAAGGAGTTGCAGGGTTGGAAAATCACAAATGGGGCAGTTTTGTAACACCAGAACATAATGTGACTCTTCCATTTACACGTATGGTTGCTGGTCCTATGGATTACACTCCAGGTGCAATGAAAAACTTACATGAAAAAGACCATAAGGTATGGTTTAATTTACCGGCGTCTGTTGGAACACGTTGTCATCAGTTGGGTATGTATGTAGTTTATGAAAGCCCGCTTCAAATGTTGGCCGATTCACCTTCCGAATATTATAAAGAACCAGAATGTATGGAGTTCCTAAGTCAAGTTCCTGTAGTTTGGGATGAAACAAAAGTTTTGAAGGCTTCTGTAGGAGAGTATATTGTTGTAGCTCGCCGTAGTGGAAATACTTGGTTTATTGGAGGTATGGTAGGTAAGAAAGGACAAAAATTCGATATCAATCTTGATTTTATCAAAGGAAATAAGACAATGATAAGTTGGGAAGATGGTGTAAATGTCGATATGAACGCCGAAGATTTTGCCAAAAGAACAAAAAAAGTAAAAAAAGGTGATACTGTTTCAATAAACATGTACGACGGTGGTGGATTTGTTGCTGTTATCAAGTAAGTTATTAAACCAAAACTAAATACTTTATCAATGAAAACATTACAATCTAAATCTAAATGTAAGCATATCCTGATAGCAGGTATGCTTACATGGGGAGTGTTGCCTTATGCAGCGGCTTCCAATGAAAACACAATGCATTTTGAAGGTACATCTGTAGAACAACAGAATGAAACTGTTAAAGGTACGGTTTTAGATAAAAAAACCGGCGAACCTATTATTGGTGCCAATATAGTAGTAAAAGGAACAACTAATGGTGTAATTACTGATATAGACGGAAATTATACTTTACAGGCTCCTGTTGGTTCCATTCTTGAAATATCTTATATTGGCTATCAAACTATTGAAATTACAGCAACAGATCAAGTTCAGGTAGTGGAATTGTCAGAAGATACAGAAGTATTGGAAGAAGTTGTTGTTGTTGGTTATGGAGTTCAGAAAAAAGCAACAGTGACTGGTGCGGTTGCTACAGTTAAAGGTAGCGATTTAAAATCTGTAGGTAATGCAAACGTAACCAATACTTTTGCCGGAAAAATACCCGGTGTTATTACAACTAACCGCTCTGGTGAACCTGGAAGTGACTGGTCAGATATTTTTATTCGCGGTAAAGGTTCATTAAACGACAATAGTCCGTTGATTGTTATTGATGGTGTAGCCGATAGAAATGGCATAAGTAATCTGGAACGATTGAATCCTAATGACATAGAGTCTATAAATGTATTAAAGGATGCTTCAGCAGCAATATATGGTGCTCAGGCAGCAAATGGAGTTATATTGGTTACTACAAAGCGTGGCTCATCGGCCAATGGAAAGCCTGTAGTTAATTATAATGCTTCTGTAACATTGGCTCAGAATACCAGAACTCCCAATTTGATGAATGCATATGAGTACATGACTTTTGCCGATGAAATTCGTAAATATAAAGGACAGGCTCCGCTTTATGATGGTATTAAAGAAGGATACCTGGAGGGAACCATTAATCGTGACCAGTATGGTGATACAGATTGGATGGATGCTATCTTCCGTAAAGTAGCTCCTCAAACCCGTCATGCTCTCTCAGTTAATGGTGGTACAGAAAAAATGAAGTATTACGTTTCCGGTGATTTCTCTTATCAGGAGCCACAGTACAAGAACACTGTAAATAACTATAATACTTATCAGGTTCGTTCGAATATTGATGCTCAAGTAGCAGAGAATTTTAAAATAGGTGTTAATCTGGATGGCCGTAAGGAACAGCGTAACAAATCTGTTTACTCTACAAGTACAATTTTCTGGGAGGCAATGAATGCATATCCATATTTATATGATTATTATCCTAATGGACTTCCCGGACCTGGTTTGTCTCGTGGTAATAATCCGGCAATACTTGCTTCAGGTAAAGATACCGGATACGATAAGATTGATGATTATTTTGTTAATTCAAAATTTTCTTTCGATTTGAATCTTCCGTGGATTACAGAAGGACTTTCGCTCTCCGGTTATGGTGCATTTAACTTCCATTTTCGTAATGAAAAGAAACTTTGGGATGTATGGGATACATATACATATAATTCTCAGACAGGAGAATATGATAAACAAACAACCAATCCAGAAGGTGGTACAATAAAGATGAAGCAATCTCATGAGAATAATTTATCCAGAACATTGCACTTGAAATTAAATTATGACCGTGTGTTTGGTGATCACCATGTTAGCGCATTCATAGCATACGAACAAAATAAGTATGGTGGTGAAATGTTTGATGCATTCCGTAATTATTTCTTGAATAGTAAATTAGATTATTTAAGTTTTGGTGGTGATAAGGAAAAAACTAATTCTGGTAAAGGATATGTTTCTGCTCGTCAAAATTTCTTTGGACGTTTCAATTATACATTGAAAGACAGATATATGTTCGAATTGACAGTAAGACATGACGGTTCTATGAATTTTGCTCCAGGACATCGGTGGGGTACATTCCCAGGTTTGTCGGCTGGATGGCGTTTGAGTGAAGAGAAATTTATAAAAGAGAGATTCGATTTTATTAATGATTTGAAACTGCGTGCTTCATGGGGTAAATTAGGTAATGACAGAATAGATCCTTTCCAGTTTATCAACCCTTATATTATGCAGGACGGTGCTATTTTGGGAGTTACTCCAACAATAGGAAAAGCTATTTATCCAGGTGTATTGGCAAACCCTAATGTTACATGGGAAAAAGTTGATTCTAAGAACATAGCAGTAGATGGTAACTTCTGGAATGGAATGTTAGGATTTACAGTTGAATATTTCTTCCAGAAAAGAAAAGACATTCTGACTCAGCGTCAGGCTTCTATTCCATATTATACAGGTTTGGTTAATACATTGCCTTCAGAAAATCTTGGTGAGGTAAATAATCAAGGTATTGAATTAATGCTTAGTCATAGAAAAACAATAGGAGATATAAATTACTATGTTAGTGGTAATTTTACATTTGCAAAAAATAAAATTGTATTCTTTGACGAAGCTGCAAATATTCCTGAATGGCAAAGACAGACAGGCCGTTCTATGGATACATGGTTAATGTATAAGACCGACGGTATCTATCAGACATGGAATGAAATTAATGATACTCCACACCTGCCAGGCACACAACCGGGTGATATAAAGTATGTGGATGTTGATGGTGACAATCAAATAACAGACAACGACCGTATCAGAAGCGATTACAGTAATGTTCCTGAAATAGTTTATGGTATTAATTATGGTATTTCATGGAAAGGACTTGAATTAAGTATGATGTGGACCGGTCAGGCAAGATCTTCTCAAATGATTGTACCTTATTCTTATAATTTGGATAAGGATATATATAACAATCGCTGGATATCTGCAGAATCTACACCGAATTCAAAGTATCCTAGAGCATTCGACAAGGATGATCAGATTAATACTAAATGGAGTGATTTTTGGCTTTATGACACTTCATTCATCCGTCTTAAGAATGTAGAAATAGCTTATAATTTACCTCAGAGTGTAGTTGAAAAACTTAAATTACAGAATGTAAGATTATCTCTTTCAGGAACCAATTTGTTGACTTTCGATAAGGTAAAACTTCAGGATCCTGAATCTAATGCTACAGGATTAGGACAGTCTTATCCTTTGTCCAAAACTTATGCATTTGGTATTAACGTAAGTTTCTAAACCTTTAAATGATAAGAAAATGAAAAAGACAATAATAAAAACCATGTGCCTCGGAGCATTAATAGCTTCTATGTCGGCTTGCGATATTTTGGATGTTGAACCATTGGATACTTATACACAGGAAGATGTTTTTACTGATGTAAATTTGTTGAAAGCATATGTACACCGTAATTACACATTACCACAGAATGGTTGGAGTCATAAGGCGTTAAGATTTTCTTGTGACGAGTCGTACAACAATTTTAACTGGGAAGGTTCGTATACTGTACTTGAAGGTGCCGTTACCCCTGATCAGTTAGGTAATTTGGATATTTGGAGCTCTTATTATGAAAACATTAAGAACTGCAATATATTCTTTAATAATATGGATAAGGTTAATTTGGTCGACCAGCCACAAAGGAATTATCTAATAGGAGAAGAATTGTTCTTCAGGGCATATTACTATATGGAATTGGTTAATCGTTATGGTGGTGTACCTCTTATTACTAAAGCTTATCAGTTGGATGATACTGATAAGGTTATGGATATAAAGAGAAATTCTTATGAAGAATGTGTAGACTCCATAGTGAAGTGGTTCGACGATGCCGCAGAATTACTTCCTGTAAAATATGACAGTGATTTGGACTTTGGCCGTGTAACTAAGGTCGCAGCATTGGCTATGAAAAGTCGTATGCTTCTTTATGCAGCAAGTCCTTGGTGGGGCGTGAGAACTTATAAAGAAGCAGCAGATGCATCAAAAGAGGTAATAGATTTATGCGGTGGAGACGGAAATAATCTTGATCCTGATTATAAAGGTCTGTTCCTTAATCCGTTGAGCAATGAAATAATATTCCAAAGATTATATAATCAGGAGTTTGGTCATTGGTTCGACTGGGAAAATACACCAAATGGTTGGAGTGGATATTCTGCTACATGTGTAACTCAGGAAATGGTCGACAGTTATGAAACTGATGGAGGAAAATTCCCTGATACAGATTGGTATGATGGAAAAACTACTACTACAGTTAATCCATGGGAAAACAGAGATCCAAGATTCTATGCTTCTATAGTATGCGACGGACAAAAGTTTAGAGACCGTGAAATCCAGTTTTGGGTAAATGCACCTGAAAAAGAAGGAGAGAAGCCCTCAAAAGGTGGTCTTGACAGTGAGTTTGGTAGAGATAACTGGAACTATTCGAAGTCTCATTATACTATTCGTAAGTTTATGGATGAAACATTACTGAACTCTTGGAGTGATAAAGGAAAGCAACCTTGGATATATTGTCGTTTGGCTGAAATTTACTTGAATTATGCCGAAGCAATGTATTACTGTGGTAATGAGGAAGTGGCACGTACATATGTAAACTATGTCCGTGAGAGAGCACGAAATATGGTTGGTGCACAGGAAGGTAGCATTAATATGCTTCCTGATGTAACCGAAAGTGGAGAAGCTTTACTGAAGAAGATACAGCAGGAACGTAAAGTTGAATTAGCGTTCGAGGAACACCGTTTCTTTGACGTCAGACGCTGGAAAATAGCAGAATCTACTCAGGTTGGTCAATTCCATGGAATACAGATAGTGAAGAATGAAGATGGTACAAAAGAATATTCGGTCATTAACTTAGGAAACGAACGAGATTTTGATGCATCTAAACATTATCTGGAACCAATTCCTAATTACGAAAGAAGAAAAAATTCGGCATTGGAACAGAATCCCGGATATTAATTGTTGAATTGTCGTAATATTACATCATTTAAAGCGAGTACTAATTTATTGTATGGTTTGTTTTATTTTTATAAAAGCAATAACTTTACATAGTACTCGCTTTTTTTCTAAATTTATAAACTTAATAATTTATGAACTTATATAAATCACTGTTGTTGTCAAGTCTTTTGTTTACAGCAAATTCTATGTATGCCGAAGATAATACTCGTTGGCAAATTTCATCAGACAAAAGTATTGTTTGGAATGGTAATATCCGTATTCCACATAATGATCATATTGAAATGAGTGGTAAATCTGTTTCTACAGTATTGCGTTACGGTATCGATTCAGAAGGATCATTCATCATAAATAAGAGTATGATATGGCCGTTATTGAGAACTGTTCCCAATAATACTCATGCCAGTCTTATGCGCCGTTATGACTGGAATGCATTAAGTAGTGTTACAGTAAATGGCCGTAGCTTGCTTGAAAATGAAAAAGTAAATGAAGTAAGTCTGAAAGGAATGCTTACCGTAAAGAGCTCTGTAAATCAAGATTATATAGGCCAGTGGGAAGTAGTAAGAGAATATCTTCCTTCTACAGAATCACCTGCATTAATTGAACTTTATCAGATAATAAACAAAGGTGAACGAAGTCTGTCAGTTGAAATTCCAGCTAATGGATTTATTGCAAAGACAGATCCTTCAAAGGGAGTAAAGGGTTCGTATACTATCGAAGGTAAAGTCTACGATTCAGGCTATTATACACTAAATCCAGGTGATACACTTCGTTTTTCCGCGACTCTGGCTGCTTATAATTCCCAAAATACATCAATAAGTTTAGATGCTTCGGAAGAAAAGTCAAAGAGAGAAGCACTGGTAGATTTTTGGATGAATAATCTGGTACTTGAAACTCCTGACCAAATAATAGATCAGATGTTTGCCTTCTCTAAGATTCGTGCATGTGAAAGTATTTATGAAACCCAGGGTGGACCATTACATGGTCCTGGTGGTGAGTCATACTATGCTGCAATATGGGCCAATGATCAGGCTGAATATATAAATCCATATTTCCCTTTTACAGGATATTCTTACGGAAATGCATCTGCACTCAATTCTTATAAGCACTTTGCACGATTTATGAATGATGAATGGAAGCCTATACCAAGTTCAATCGTAGCAGAAGGTTTGGATATATGGAATGGTGTTGGCGATCGTGGTGATGCAGCTATGATTGCTTATGGTGCTTCACGTTATGCATTGGCTAAAGGTTCTAAGAAAGAGGCAGAAGAATTATGGCCACTGATAACATGGTGTCTGGAATATTGCAAGCGTAAACTTAATGAAGGCGGTGTTGTAGCTTCCGATACCGATGAACTTGAGAACCGTTTTGAATCGGGAGATGCAAACCTATGTACTTCTTCGTTGTATTATGATGCTTTGATATCTGCTTCCTATTTGGCAAAAGAATTGAATAAGGGTAGTAATACTTACCGTGATGAAGCAGAGAAGTTACGTAAGAATATAGAAAAATACTTCGGTGCAAATGTAGAAGGTTTTGATACTTATGCTTATTATAAAGGAAATGATATACTTAGATCCTGGATATGTATTCCTCTTACTGTAGGAATAAATGAACGTGCTGACGGAACAATTTCTGCTTTGTTCTCTCCTCGTTTGTGGACAGAAAATGGTTTGCTTACAGAGGCTGGTAGTGAAACTTTCTGGGACCGTTCTACTCTTTATGCTTTGCGTGGAGTTTATGCAGTAGGCGAAACAGAAAAGGCAACAGAATATTTACATCGTTATTCCGAAACAAGATTGCTTGGTGAACATGTTCCTTATGCTATTGAAGCATGGCCTGAAGGAGGTCAGCGTCATCTTTCGGCAGAAAGTGGATTGTATGGACGTATTATTACAGAGGGTATGTTTGGAATTCGTCCTACAGGGTTTAAATCGTTTAACCTCACTCCACGTCTGCCAGAGAACTGGGATACTATGGCCTTGAGAAATATTAATACATTTGCTTCAAACTTTGACATTGAAGTACGCCGTACTGCTCCTGGTAAACTTCAAGTAAAGGTAATCGAGAATGGCAAAACAAAAAAATATAATATAAAAGAAGGCAATACATTACAAATTAAATTAAGATAAACGATGAAAAACTTTTTTTATATTGGACTTACAGCATTGGTATTATATGGTTGTGCTTGTAAATCACATAATGAAAAGATTCCAGAACTGACTCTCGAAGAGACTTCTGTTTTTAGTTCTACAGATAAAACATTGGAAAAATCATATATATGGGCAAAAAAAATGGCTTTGTCCTATTCACACGACGGCAAAGATCCTGTAGGATTATGGTATGAAGCTGCTTTGCCACAGCGAGAAGCATTTTGTATGCGTGACGTGTCTCACCAGTCGGTCGGTGCTCAGATACTGGGTTTAAAGGCACACAATAAAAATATGTTCACTCGTTTTGCCGAAAATATTTCTGAAGGAAAAGACTGGTGTTCTTATTGGGAAATAAACAGATATAATCAACCAGCTCCAGCTGATTATACAAATGACAAAGAGTTCTGGTATAATCTTAATGCAAACTTTGACGTAATGTTTGCATGTCTAAAAATGTATGAGTGGACTGGTGATAAGGATTATCTGACTGATTCTGTATTTACAAACTTTTATGATAAAACACTTGACAAGTATCTTGCACATTGGAAAATAGATCCTGACAATATAATGACCCGTCCGCGTTATATGCATCAGCCTGATAATTTTGACATGAAGAATAATTTCCATACTTGCAGGGGACTTGGTTCCTATGTTGAAAATTTCAGAGGTCTTACAGTAGGGGTAGACTTGATTTCTGCGCTTTATGCAGGATGTAAGGCTCATTCGCTTATAGCTGCATTAACAGGTAATGGAGAGATTGCTGAAAGAGATATTCAGCTTGCAAATTCTTATCAGAAAATATTGGAAGAACAATGGTGGGATAGCTCAAATTCACGTTATTATACATTCTGGACTGAAGACCGTGAGTTTCATCGTGGTGAGGGAGTACCATTTATCTTATGGTTCGGTGCGACACAGGATAATGAACGTTTAAATGCTTGCGTTTCTGATATTTTGGCCGAGAAAGATAAATGGAATGTTGAAAATATGTCCGCTTTTCCTGTTATATTTTATAGGTTGGGATATGATGAAGAAGCGTATTCTTATTTGGTTACTTTACCACAGATGAACCGTTGTGAGTATCCTGAAGTATCTTTCGGAGTAGTTGAAGGTGTGGTAGGTGGAATGATGGGAATATCTCCGTCAGCAAGCCAGAAAACAATTTCTACATGTTCACATTTAACAGCTCAGACAAAAGAGGCTGAGGTAAAGAATGTTCCTGTATTTGATGGATACATAACTGTAAAACATAAAGGAACTACAGAGACTTTTATCCAGAATAATACGGGGCTGGATTTAACATGGAATGTTTCATTCCTGGGTAATTATCCTGAAGTAGAAGTGGATGGTAAAACATATCCGGCTATAGTAACTCAAGATTGCAGAAATAAGAGTATTTCCACCGTAAAAGTTAAATTGGAGAAAGGGAAAGGTTTGTGTGCTAAAGTATTATCTGCAAAATAAATAATCAGTAATCTGTTAAGACTGTTTAATGTCTTAATTATTCTTTTGTTGTGGTAAGCGATGGGAGCTATATATAATGCTTCCCATCGCTTTGTTTATATTACTTATTTATTTATATTATTTATTTTACTTTTCTTCTTGAATTCACTCGGCGACATACCGAATTGCTCCTGAAAACATTTCGAGAAGTAAGACGGAGAAGAAAATCCGACTTGGAAACAAGCTTCACTGCTTGACAAATCTTCGTTAATGAGAAGAGAGGCTGCTTTCTTTAATCTGATAAGTCTTATATAATCATTTGGAGTCATTCCTGTTAAAGCTTTTATTTTTGTAAAAAGTCCAGAGCGTGATATTCCTATATCCTGTATCAATAAGTCTATATTGAACTCAGTATCTGTCATTTTCTTTTCTATTATCTTAGTTATTTTGTCTATAAACTGCTTGTCGAGTTTTGACATTCCATTTGAAGATGCACTGTTGTTTATAGAACCAGTTTTGAAACTGTTTCTAAGTCTTTCTTTGTTTTTAATGATACTTCTGATTTGCGCTTTAAGTACTTCTTCCGAAAAAGGTTTCTCAAGATAAACGTCAGCTCCATTATCAAAACCTTCCACATAATCATTTTGAGTAGCTTTAGCTGTAAGTAATACTACGGGTATATGACTTGTGGCTATACTGCCTTTAATCTTTTTGCATAATTCATAACCATTCATTTCAGGCATCATTACATCGCTTATAACAATATCAGGCAATTGCTTATTAAAACTTTTCCATGCCTCTAACCCGTTGTTGGAACATACTACACTGTATGTATCCGAAAGAATTGATACCAAGTACTCTCTAAGGTCGGCATTATCGTCAACTATAAGGATATTATATTTTGGGGATATATTGTCGCCTTCTGAGTCTTCTGTTTCAGAAATACCACCAATAACTTTTGATTCAGGCATCTCGTTTGTAATTGAAGTCTCTTCTGGAACAATCAAATCAAAGTATAGTGAGAAAGCAGATCCTTTACCTAATTCACTCTCAAGTTTAATTTTACCATTCATCTGGTCTACAAGCTTTTTCACAAACGACAGTCCTATACCAGTACCAATCTTATTATTGTCAGATTCATTTTTATTTGATATCTGATAGAATGGCATAAATATTTTTTCTTTTTCTTGTTCAGCTATACCGTGCCCATTGTCTTTAATCTCAATTTCTATCTGATTGTTTGCTGTAATACTAATGTTTATCCATATATGGTTATCAGTAAATTTCAATGCATTAGACAGAAGATTACTTATAACTTTTGTAAATGCTTCGGTATCGACTCTTGCATAACAAGGCTCTTCGGGATATGCAGTAGTAATATTCACATTTTTTATTTGTGCTGCAGCCTTAAACTGCTGTGACACATTTTCAGTAAGAACTCTTAAATTGCAATCTCTTAAATTAAGTTGCATATTTCCGGTTTCTGCTTTCTGGAAATCCATCAACTGGTTTACAAGGTTTAATAGTCTTAATCCGTTTTTTTCAATTATTTGTAGTTTAGGTCTGATAATATCAATATTTCCAGTTGTTTTCATTGCACTTTCCAGTGGAGCCAGAATAAGTGTTAGCGGAGTGCGTATTTCATGCATAATATTTGTGAAGAAATCAATTTTGCTTTGATATATTTCTTTATCTTTTTCAATAGTTAGCATAAGTATACGCTGTCTGTGTTTTTTATTTATCCTATGTATCAGATAGAATAAGCTTCCAATAAATCCCAATATATATATAATAATCATATGTACAGAGAACCACCATGGAGGTAGAACTCTGATGTTTAACGAGATAGCATTGTTGTTCCATATCCCCTCAGAGTTGGCAGCCTTTACCCTAAAAGTATATAATCCTGGAGGAAGATTGGTATATGTTACGTGTGGTGGTTCTGCACTCTCTGTCCATTCTTTTTCAAATCCTTCAAGTTGGTAGCGGTACAAGCATTGTGATGACTTGTCATAGTTAGGATTTGCTACAGAGAAACTGAACATAGACTGCTTATATGAAAGTTTCAACTCTTTTACGTAGGTTATCGATTCTGTCAGTGGTGAATCTTCTGATAAAACTCTTACTGGTTTGTTGAACAGTTCAAAATCAGACAATATTAAATCTATTTTCTGTGATGTATTCTCTATATTTTGAGGGTTGAATTCATTGAATCCGTTTGTTCCACCTATACAAATAGTACCATCAGGTAATTGTATTCCAGAGTTGGGCATAAATTGATTTCCCTGCAAACCATCATTTTTATCGTACGATTTCAATGAATTGGTTTTTTCGTCAAAACAGAACATCCCATTGCTTGTTGTCATCCAAACGATACCGTTTGAAACAAGAATTTTGTTGATTACACGTATATGTTCCGGAAGATTTATCTTTTTAAAACATTCACTTTCTGCTTCATATTTAACAAGTCCGTCTCCATCACTTCCAAACCAAATATTTCCTTTATCATCAACACATGATGTATTTATGGTACGGCACGGAAGTGAACAACTGTCATCAGGATTAAAATCATAATGAATCCATTCACCCTTATCCCTGTTCTTACAGAATACACCTTTATTGTATGTACATACCCAAAGATTCTTGTTTTTATCTTCAGAAATGTCATTAATACTACTTTGACTCACTTCATAAATTCTTTCAAAATTCTGCTTTGAAGGTATATACCTGTTTAATCCTGATGTAGTACCTATCCATATATTATTCTCAGAGTCTTTACAGATAGAATACACACTTGAAGAATAAAGTGAATTTGGGGAGGAACTGTGCTGATAGTTTTTTTTCTCACCACTGCTCAAATTAAAAACATCCAGTCCACCCATATATGTACCTATAAAAAGCATATTGTTGTCTTGCAAAATAGCATGAGTATTTTTGTATGTTTGCTTCTTGCCTTTGGTGTATAAAGTATAAGGGATAAAAATATTTTTTGTTCTATCCCAATAAAAAACTCCTTCATCGTCTGTTCCAATCCAAAGATTACCATTATCGGCATGAGCAAAGACACTTATGATTTTTGCATTCAGTCCGTTCGATTGTGGCTGGTGATGTACGAAGTTCTGTTTATGATAAGAAATATGGTTTACTCCGCCGAAGTATGTACCTATCCAGATACCCTTATTCCCGTCTACATAAATTGTTTGTAGATGTTTGTCGCTAAGTCTTTCATTATTATTTGATTCGTATATGAATCTGCCTTCATCTTTATTTATATTGTATTCCAGTAGCCCGTTGTCTGTGGCAATCCATAAAATATCCTGCTCTGGTTCTATGATACTTCTTGCTGGAAGTGGTAATACACTTTTGTCTGACTTATGAACAGATTTTAGTGTCTTTTGTTTTTTGTCAACGAGGGAAAGTCCGGTAGTAAATCCTCCGACCCATAATCTTTTTCTTGAGTCTTCGAATATAGTAAGTATTGCATTATCCGATAAATGAATAAAAGTTTTGAATGTCTTTTTGTTGTCAGAATAACAAAGTATACCTGCATCTTTTGTAGTTGCCCATATATTTCCATCCGAATCTTCCAGTGTATAATATATATAATCAGATTGGATAACTGTCGGAGCCATATAATGATCTATATCTTTCATTTTAGGGTTGAGGCAGAATAATCCTTGTCCCATTGTTGAAATCCAGATTCTGCCTTTGCTGTCTTTCATTATGTGACTAACACTGGTATGTATTTCAATTTTAGTGTCTATGATACCATTTAATTTCATAAACTCTTCAGTCTTCATATTCAATAAAGAAAGTCCTTTATCGCTTCCTATATACAGAAAACAGCTATCTTCCACTACTGTATATATATTTGAGCCTAAGGTAGATATTGAAGAGTTACGCCATACCTTAATTCTGTTTCCATCGAAACTGTGCAGGCCATCTATAGTACCAAACCACATTCTTTTTTTTGAATCTTGAGTAATGCTATATACTGCATTGCTGTAAAGGCCATTATCTATAGTATAATAACTGATATTTTTATATCCGTATAAAGGTAAAATACATTGCAGAATTATCAGTATTATTACATTATATTTTATATAGTTTTTCATAAAGTATTGATTATGTATTATTCTTGCCGTATTATCTGTCAGCAAAAATATAAAAAAAACGGTATATTTACATATTGGATATAGCTTTGTTTGATTATATCCAATATAAGGCTACAGTTATTGAAACATAGTATAATACGTTTATACAGCATATTAAACGCTTGCACCATGTTTTCTAAACTTGTCGAACTGCTTGTATAGCATAATTGCGGCAATAACACTTGCTGATATATCAGAAATTGGCATACTTATCCATACACCATGTGAACCATAGAACAATGGAATTATAAACAGACATGGAATGAGAATAAGTACCTGTCGGCTTAATGACAATATAATGGCTTTTCTTGCCATTCCGATACTCTGGAAAAAATTTGATGTAACCATTTGGAAACCTATAATTGGAAAGAACATCACTGTAATTTGTAATCCGTTGGCTGCAAGGTTTATAAGGGTTTCGTCTGTAGTAAAGGCCGAAACTGCAAGTCGTGGCATGAATTCTCCTACAATAAATCCTGAAGTGGTTATTATTGTTGCCACTATCACTGTAAGTTTCATTACATGATTAACTCTGTGATATTGTTTTGCTCCAAAATTATAACCTGCTATAGGCTGCATACCTTGATTTAGACCTATGACAATCATTACAAAGAAAAATACAATTCTGTTTACTATACCAAAAGCGCCTATAGCAAGGTCTCCATCATATAGCTTTAGTCCTTTATTTATAAGAATTACTATGAAGCAAGACGCCAGATTCATAAGAAATGGAGCCATGCCTATACCTATAATGTTAGAGACAAGGGAACCATGTAAATGATAAATACCTTTCTTGAAATGTAACAGTTCATCTTTATTGCTGAAAATTTTTATAAGCCATACCAATGAAATTATTTGTGCCAGTATAGTAGCTATGGCAGCTCCCTTTATGCCCCATCCGAAACCATATATAAACAAAGGGTCGAGTATTGTATTTATAACAACAGTCAGAATTGTTGCAAACATAGCTTTCTGAGGATGTCCGGCCGAGCGTAAACATGAGTTAAGCCCCAAATACAGATGAGTAATCACATTACCCAACAATATAGTAATCATATAATCCCTTGCATAAGGAATTGTTGCTTCGCTGGCTCCGAAGAAATAAAGAATAGGGTCAAGAAAAAACAGTGCAATAATTGAAAAAACTATACCCATTATTACGTTGAGGGTAACTACATTCCCAAGAATACGTTGAGCCGATACATAATCCTTCTGACCAAGCTTTACGGAAATAAGTGTTGAGGCACCTACACCCACAAGCGATCCAAATGCAGCAGCTAAATTCATTAGCGGAAATGTAATGGCGAGGCCGGAAATAGCCATTGGTCCTACGCCGTGACCTATAAAAATGCTGTCCACCATGTTGTATAGGGAAGAAGCCGTCATAGCAATGATGGCTGGTACAGCATATTGAGTAAGAAGTTTACCGATAGGTTCGGTTCCAAGTTCAGTTGCAGTTCCTTTTTGTGACATATTGAGTTGTTTTATTGTTATTTTAGTTGTATAAGCATGCAGAAAATGACTGTAAGCCTGAATATTCAAAACATACAAAACATTATATTTCCGTTTGGAATTTTGTTTAGAAAGATGTAAACAGGAAATATCCTGCAAAGTTACATTATTTACTTCATATCTATGTTATTCTCAGGCATTGTTTTAACAAGTTGGAGCTATGATTGAGAAAGTTTATGTATCTTTGTCGCCTGAAATCCATTTTAAGAATATAGAGAGATGAGAGTTAGACTAATTATCCTTGCCATAATTATGGCATTCGTTGGTGAATCTGTATATGCGTCCAATCCTAAGGCATACAGATATAGAGTACAGTTTAAAGATAAGTCACAAACCACATATTCTATAGGAAACCCTGAAGAATATTTGTCATTGAGAGCAATTGAAAGAAGGAAGCGTCAGGGAATTTCAATAGACTCTACAGATATTCCAGTATGCGATAAATACATAAAGACTTTGATTTCTCAGGGAGGAAAATACATTCTTTCGAGCAAATGGAATAATACAGCACTGATAGAAGTTGCCAATGAAGAAACTGCTGCAAAATTCCTGGACAACAGTTTTGTAAAGAGTGTCAGAAAAGTGTGGATTTCTCCAGATACTATTTTCCCACGGAACAAGGATAGAATGAAAGAGGTCACAAATGAATGGAAGAAAACCCACGATTTTTATGGTGCTGCGGCAGAACAGATAAGAATACATCATGGCGACAGCTTGCATAATGCCGGATTCAGAGGAAAAGGCATGCATGTGGCTGTAATAGATGCAGGATATTATAATGTAGACAAGATGAAATTCTTCAAGAAACTGAATATTTTGGGAACAAAAGACTTTGTCGATCCTAATTCAGACATTTATGCCGAGCACAATCATGGTCTTAAGGTCCTTTCATGTATGGCTGTAGATATGCCTCACGTTATGGTTGGTACGGCCCCCGAAGCATCATACTGGTTGTTAAGAAGTGAAGATAATGACACCGAGCAACCGGCTGAAGAAGATTATTGGGCAGCAGCAATAGAGTTTGCCGACAGTGTAGGAGTGGATGTGGTAAACACTTCCTTAGGATATTATTCTTTCGACAGAGATGAAGATAATTATTCATATCGTGATCTTGACGGGCGTACATCACTTATGTCGTGTTCTGCATCAATGGCCGGTAAGAAAGGAATGCTTGTTATATGCAGTGCAGGTAATTCTGGTACTTCAAGCTGGAAAAAAATTACTCCTCCTGGGGATGCCGAAAATATTCTTACAGTGGGAGCGGTTAATACCGATGGACTTAATGCAGACTTTTCATCAGTAGGAAACACATCCGACGGAAGAATAAAGCCGGATATTATGGCAGTTGGATTCCGTTCAACTATAGCCGGAACCAATGGTGGTACGGCATATGGCAACGGCACATCCTTTGCTTCACCTATATTCTGCGGACTTGTTACCTGTTTGTGGCAGGCGTGTCCGTGGTTAACTGTTTCACAGATTATCGACATTGTACATAAAGCATCCGACCGCTATGAGTATCCTGATAATATTTTCGGATACGGAATAACAGATATCTGGAAAGCATATAAACTTGCAAAAGATCTTCAGCCGGAAAAGTAATATTTAAGAGTAACAGAATATTCTAATAGCATGTAATACAATATTTTGAAAGTACATGGAGCAAACTATCTTATCATTATATGAACTCAATACACTGGTTCGTCGCGGATTACGTGCCTGCTTCCCTGATGAATATTGGGTTCAGGCAGAACTGAGTGATGTCCGTACCAATTATTCTGGACATTGCTATATGGAGTTTGTCCAAAAAGATACCAGTAGCAATTCTCTTGTCGCAAAGGCCAGGGGTATGATATGGAGCAACGTGTTTGTACGCTTGAAACCTTATTTCGAGCGTGAAACAGGGCAGGCATTCGTTTCTGGTATAAAGGTATTGGTTAAGGTAACTGTAGATTTCCATGAACTATATGGGTATTCGCTTACAGTAGTAGATATTGATCCTACTTATACTATTGGCGATATGGCACGCCGTCGCAAGGAGATACTCCTGAAGCTTGAATCAGAAGGAATACTCACCATGAACAAAGAATTACAGTTGCCCGTTCCTGCTCAGAGAATAGCTGTTATATCATCAGCTACTGCTGCCGGATATGGAGACTTCTGTAATCAGTTGGAAAACAATAAATTTGGTTTTGCCTTTACTACACGTCTTTTTCCTTCTGTAATGCAAGGCGATAAGGTAGAGTCTTCAATAATTGCTTCGCTCGAAAAAATATATAATGAAATAGATAAATGGGATGTGGTGGTAATAATACGTGGTGGAGGAGCAACCTCCGACTTGTCTGGATTTGATACTTATAATCTGGCTGCCCATTGCGCACAGTTTCCCTTACCAATAATAACAGGTATAGGCCACGAACGTGATGATACGGTGCTTGACCTCATATCGCATACCCGTGTGAAGACACCTACTGCTGCGGCAGAATTTCTTATAAACAGAATGCTTGAAACTGCCACTGCACTTGAGCAGTTGGCTTCTTCCATTTACGAAATTATACCTCAAAGACTGCAAAGGGAATCAGAACGTATTGAGCGTATGATAACTCGTGTACCGAGCATGGTACAGTCTCGTCTGCAGCGGGAAATATTACGTTGCGAAAGAATTACAAATAAGATAGAAATGTCGTGGAACAACAGGCTGATGAGGGAGAACTACCGTCTTGACATTCTTCCAAGAATTGTTACTGTTCTGGAGTCGCGTATTCAGAAAGAAACGCACCGTCTTGAACTGCTTGAGCATAAAGTAAAAGCCTCATCGCCCGAACTGTTGCTTAAGAAAGGTTATAGCATCACCATTAAAAAAGGTAAGGCTGTAACGGATATATCTCAGCTGAAACCTGGTGATGAAGTCGAAACAAGGGTAGCAATAGGCAGATTCGTCAGTGTTGTAAAAGAATTGGCAAATAATAATGAACATTAGAAATGTATAAATAACATATTTGCAACCACATTTTGAAAATCATTAATAAACCGTAATTTATAGGAATATATAAAATAACAACTTAAATAATATATAATATGGCAGCAAAAAAAGAAACATATACTGAAGCTATGAAAAAGCTTGAGGCTATAGTTGCTAAGATAGAAAGCAATGAACTCGATATAGATCAACTGGGTGAAAATCTGCAGGAGGCCCAGAAGCTTATAAAGTTTTGTAGAGAAAAACTTTATAAGGCTGATACAGAAATAAAGAAAATGCTCGAAGAAGGTCGTGAAGAAGGAAAATAGTATATAAATTAACAATAAAGTATAGGATTAGCTATGAAAGCGCAAAAAAATTCATTGTATATATTGGGGGCGATAATACTGTTTGTTGTTATTGTCTGGTATAACATAAGATATTTTGCTTATAATTACCCATATATAGAACAATTGGATATGTTCTTATATGACTCAGATTATGCATCAGACCGAATATTTCAAGTAGGCGGATTAATGTCATACATTTCTGCATTTTTCACACAGTTTTATATTAGTCCATATTGTGGAGCTGTAATATCAGCAGTTATATTTGTTGTTATAGCCATTGGAATATATGGTATTTGGCGAAAAGTAGCCCCACAATTATTTATGCCGCTTCTTGTACTTCTTCCGGGAATTACACTATTATGGGCTCAGGCCGACTTTAATTATCATTGGTGGGGAACATTTTCTGTAATGTTTTCATTGCTGATAATCAATATTTATATTCGCATAACATCTTTCAGATTACGTTTTGTGTTAATGGCTCTTCTTTCATGGCTGGGATATTATATCACTGGTCCGGCTATATTTATAGCTGTATTTTCAGTTGTTATTTATGATATAATCACCGGAAAACAGCCACAAAGATGGCTAAGCATTATTAATATCCCTTTAAGTATGGCATTGCCATATATATTATATAAAAGTGGGGATTATGCAAATTTGAGTCAAGTGTATAGCTTTGATATGTATTATCATTCACATTTAAGCTCAAAACCTCTTCATTATTATGTAGCTATAGCAGTATTTATAAATGTAGTACTTGCTTCTCTTTTAAAGACATTCAATTATAAAAAATCCACAAAGTTGTCGGTAATATCAATATCTCTGCAAGTTTTACTTTCAGGATATATTCTACATTCAGGAACTGTTAAATATAATCCGGCCCAAAACTACTATGCTAAACAATTGGATTATTATACCCGTACAGGAAAATGGCATGAAATACTTAGTTTCAGTGAGTTGCGTGCCGGACAGAACTATATGCATACATGTTATCAGAATCTTGCATTGTCTGAACTCGATCTGTTGGGAGATGATTTGCTCAAATATCGTCAGGCAGGAATAAGAGGACTTGTAATACCTTGGAATCAGTCGGTAAGTTCATCAATGTTGCTGAGCGATGTATTCTATAAAATGGGCAATATAGCTCTTTCACAGGAGATGGCTTTCGAAGGGTTGGTAGGTACCGAAAGCTCAATGAACCCTCGAATGCTGATGCGTCTTGCCCAAACGAATCTGATTCTGGGGCATTATGAAGTAGCAGGCAAATATCTATCTATATTGGATAAGACAATTTACTATAAGGATAAGGCTCAATATTACAGAAAATTTATAGAGAATCCTGAACTTATAGAAGAAGATAAAGAATTGGGAGAACTGAGAAAATGTACGAAAGGTACTACCGGACTGGTAAATTCAGGTACATTTATTGAAGGACTATATAAACTTATATCCACATATGCAGGGTATACACCTTCTTTGGAATACTATGGAGCCTTATGTCTTTTATCTAAGAATATTCAGGCATTCAATGAGTTGGCCGATAAGTATTTGAGTTTGTCTAAACCAATGCCTTTATATTTTCAGGAGGCATATATAATGATACACGAAAGAGACACAGAAGAGCAGTGGAAAAATTATGGAATAAGCAAAGATGTTATTTCCCGTTTCAAAAGCTACTGCAGTGATGTCATATCTTTGCGTAAAAAGGGTGGAAATATAGCATTTACATTAAAAAATAAATATGCAGATACATATTGGTTCTATTTCATGTTTGCCAAGTAGGCAATAATTATAATTAACTGGACG
Organism: Phocaeicola sp.; assembly: GCA_034094155.1. Classification (GTDB taxonomy): domain Bacteria; phylum Bacteroidota; class Bacteroidia; order Bacteroidales; family Bacteroidaceae; genus Phocaeicola. Next base: position 54,627 of record JAXEBI010000062.1, on the reverse strand, counting down.
TTTTAATAGTTAGAAGATTACAGATAATGAAATAAGACTGAATGAAATAAGTACATAGAAAAAATAATTAGTTAATTGTTAACGGTTTTGATATGAAAACTATAAAATATATTATACAACTTATAGCAGTGACAGTGATGACATTTTCAGGTTACTCTTGTGTAAAAATAGATGAGCCGTCTGCTTATTCAGAAGTTACTGAATATCCTGAAATTTATCCCGATTATATAAATGTAACAATACCTGTTAATATAGCTCCATTACGTTTTGGAATAGAAAATGCAGCCGATGAAAGTGTGGTTGTGATAGAAGGTAAAAACGGAAAGAATGTAATAGGAGCAGAAGATAACAAATTTCTTATAAAAGAGAAAGACTGGAAGCAGATTGTAGGACAGTCGGCTGGTGATTCAGTCTGTGTCAGAGTATATTCAAAAAAAGAAGGAAAATGGTTTGCATACAAACCATTTTCATGGTATATATCACACGATGAGATAGACCAATGGCTGGTGTATCGCCTTATTGCACCGGGATATGAACTATGGAATAAAATGGGAATATATCAGAGAAACCTGTCAACTTACTCTGAAAATGTAATCATAAGCAACGAGAACACAGAAAACAACTGTATTAACTGTCATTCTTTCAGCAATAATAGCCCTGAGAACATGTCTTTTCATATGAGAGCAAAACTTGGTGGAACATATATTAAGAAAGAAGGAAATATAAAAAAAATAATACCTTCCGAAATATCAAAAGTTAAATCGTTTGTATATCCTTCATGGCATCCTTCGGGAAGATATATAGCATATTCGAGTAACGATACAAAACAGGCATTTCATTTAAGTGATTCCAACAGAATTGAAGTATACGATTTGTCATCTGATGTCATAGTATTCGATACCCAGGCGCAGAAAGTTCTTACAGACTCTCTTCTGTTTTCATCATCATCGTTTGAAACATTTCCGGCGTTTACTCCCGACGGAAAGTCTTTGCTGTTTTGTACAGCAGAAAAAAGAAACATGCCTCAGGAGTTTAAGGAAGTTAAGTATAGTATTTGCTCTATAGGGTTTGATCCCATTTCCGGAACATTCTCCAGCAGTGTAGATACCATATACAACTGTAATATTGATAATGGCAGTGCCTCTTTCCCACGTGTGTCACCCGATGGAAAATTTATGGTTTTCACAAAATCAAATTATGGAAACTTCTCTATATGGCATAAAGAATCTGATTTATATATATATGACTATGAAAATAAAACCATCTCAGAAATGAAGGAAGCCAACAGTAATGATGTAGACAGTTATCATTCATGGAGCAGTAATAGCAGATGGCTTGTTTTTAGCAGTAGGCGTATGGATGGCTTGTATACAAGTCCTTATATTGTTCACATAGATAAGAATGGCAAATGCAGCAAGGCATTCGTTATACCTCAGGAAGATCCTGACTTTTATAAGAAATTTATGTATTCGTTCAATATACCAGAACTTGTGAAGGAGAAAGTAGAGGTAGATACTAAGGAATTACTGAAAGTTTGTAAGTGATTATATGAAATTATATATAGGAATAATTTTTTCATTAATAATCAATTCTGTAAGTTGAAAATACTATATGATAACAGAAATACTTTTTTAAATTCAAAAGTGTTGGAAAATGTAAATTAAAACCTTACTTTTGTCGTCAGAGTATTATAAAAAGGAATAAAAATATTAAATAATATAAGATATGAAAGAAAGAGACTGGTCTAATTTGTCATTCGGTTATATGAAGACAGATTACAATGTTCGTTGTTATTATCGCGACGGAAAATGGGGAGAACTTGAACTTTGTTCAGAAGAAACACTTAATATCCATATGGCTGCAACTTGTCTGCACTATGGTCAGGAAGCATTCGAAGGTCTGAAAGCATACAGAGGCAAAGACGGTAAAATCAGAGTTTTCCGTCCGGAAGCCAATGCAGAGCGTTTACAGAGTACATGTAATGGTATTCTTATGCCTGAATTCCCAACAGAATTGTTCTGTGAGGCAGTGCGTAAGGTAGTAAAGGCTAATGAACGATTTATTCCTCCATATGAGAGTGGTGCTTCATTATATATACGTCCTCTTCTTATAGGAACAGGTGCTCAGGTAGGTGTTCATCCTGCAAGCGAATATATGTTTGTGGTGTTTGTTACTCCTGTCGGTCCATACTTTAAGGGTGGATTTGCAACAAATCCATACGTTATTATCCGTCAGTTCGACCGTGCGGCTCCACTTGGTACAGGTACATATAAAGTAGGTGGAAATTATGCAGCAAGCCTTCGTGCCAACAAGATGGCTCATGATGCAGGATATGCAAGTGAGTTCTATCTTGATGCAAAGGAGAAGAAATACATTGACGAATGCGGTGCAGCCAATTTCTTCGGAATTAAAGGTAATACATATGTTACTCCACTCTCTACATCCATTCTTCCTTCTATTACAAACAGAAGTTTGATGCAGTTGGCCGAAGATATGGGTATGAAGGTAGAACGTCGTCCTATACCAGAAGAAGAACTTGAAACATTTGATGAAGCAGGTGCATGTGGAACAGCAGCGGTAATCAGTCCTATAGAACGCATTGATGATTTGGAAAACAATAAGTCGTATGTTATTTCAAAGGACGGAAAACCAGGCCCTATCAGTCAGAAACTTTACAATAAACTTCGTGCTATTCAGTATGGTGATGAAGCGGATCCATACGGATGGGTAATGATAGTTGACTAAATAGTTGTCCCCTTTATGAAAAAATAATGTCATCCCCCGATTTAGATTCTTTCTAATAAATGATTTCTAAAATCGGGGGATGATTTTATGTTATTTAAATGTACTCATATACACACTCATAACACTATTATATAAATTAATTTATAATTCATTTATCTCCTTTTCAGATAAGCCTGTAGCTTTTTGAATTTTGTCAGAAGGTATACCTAATGATTTCATATTTAATGCAATAATTCTTTTTTCCTCTAATTTCCCTTTTTTCTCTCCTTCCTTTATACCTTCCTTTATACCTTCTTTTATGCCTTGCTTTATACCTTCTTTCTTACCTTCTTCCAACCCTCTTTTCCATCCTTCTTCTCTGGCATCCTCTTCTATAATTCTGCTTACTCTATAACGGTCGAGGGCCTTGTCATAAGCTATACGGTCTTCCAGTGAAAGATTTGCTACAGACGCAAGTTCTTCAAGCCGGTTGAACACTTGTTCTTTAAGTGCTTCAGGCATTCTGTTCCAGTGTTGCATATTCTTTAGTGTGTATATAAGTTTGTCATAAAGTGTTTCACATTCACTAAGTTCTTTCTCAAAGTATGGAAATTGGAGATATATCTGGCGTAAAGTATTGTTTACCACCTTACCGTTTTCCATATCGGCTATTACGGTATCTGTACGGAACTTAGGTTCTAATCCAGGCTCTTTAAAGTTCATAAGGAATATACCATATACTTTAGAGAGTTTATATCTCGAGCCATATCTGTCATATCTCGGGTCGCTCAAAATATACTCATAATCATTATAATCTCTGTCGTCATAATATTCCTTACATAATGAGGGGTTTTCTTTCGAACCGGAGAACAGTGCTGATAGTTCTTCTTCTTTTTCCTTCTTTTCTTTTGTGTTGTTTATTTGTCTTGCTATTGCACGGCACATGTAGAAAAGTGTTCGGTCAAGAAAATGACTGTGGAAACGGTTTTGCATTTCTACTATAATGTATTCACCAGTTGATGTTACGCAGTACAAATCATATATAATACCTGCGTCTCCTATATTGTCCGAATGATTTTCTTTATCCAGAAATATCAGATTTTCTATTACATGCTCACCTTTGAGTAATTCATTAAGCAAAGTTATGAGTAACTCCTTGCTTGCTGGCTGTCCGAAAATTATTTTGAATCCTATATCTGTAAATGGATTTACAAAATGTCCGAAGTTCAAATTGTCGTTGCTCATTATATTCCTCCATTTCTGTATTATATAAGTAAAAAACTCATCATGTATTATATAAACGGTTGATTTGCATACATTTCTACAAAGATACTATTATTTTTTATTTTGCCAATATCTTTAAATAAAAATGCGGCCTCATTCTTATTTAAATGTCCCAACAAGTTAGGTAGAATGTCGAGACAAATTTTTTATTTGTCGTAGTCTATATAATTTTTACCGTTCGACTTTAGTGGTACAGGCGTTCGACTTTAGTGGTACGCCTGTACCACTAAAGTCAGACGTGTGTTCTATTATAATGGTACGGCCGATTATTTAAATTAAAAAAAATATTGATGTTCCATGTTTTTATTATAGATATTATATAGGTGATATTGTTATTAGAGTGGAAAATCATCAAAGAATATTGTATTGAAAAAATAAGATTATAATTTTGTACTATTATAAATTTCGACTTTGAAAGATGTTTATATGTTGTATTGTTATAGATTGACATTTTTAATTTTAGGTGTGTTATGTATTTAGAGTATAAATATTTATCAACTGATATAAAAGATTTTGCAAGTGCTCTTAATAATTTGGTAGAAACAATTAAGAAAGGTAAATGTAATAATATTATCAGACTTGTTTTCTTTTCGGATATTATTAACAATGAAGAATATAATTATAGAAAAGATATTCTTGATAATATATTAGAGAATAATTTTAGTGGTTACATACCAACTTATGCATTAGTTGCTCAAAAGGTTGGTATGTATAAATCTGTTGCAGTAGAGATACAATCTATTTCAGGTGAAAGTTCAGGTAAATTAAAGTATAAAAACTATAAAGGTTTGAATTACGTTTTGTTTGAAAACAAAGATGACAGATTTTTATTTGTATCTGGTATTTATGAAAACTCAGGAGGATTATCAGTAAAAAAACTTTCAGAAAAAGCTTTCAACAAATTATTGGATATTTTAAAGATCGAAAATTATTCAATTGCTAATATTGTAAGACAGTGGAATTATATTGAGAATATCACTAACTGTACAAGTAGTGGCAAGCAGAATTACCAGGAATTTAATAATGTTCGTTCTGTATATTATGGTAGTCATTTTGAAAAAACTGGATATCCTGCAGCTACTGGTATAGGAGTTAAGTCAGGTGGTATTATGATTGATGTGGATGTTTTCAATAATTCAGATATTAAGTCACTTAAAATTGATAACAAAAAACAACGACCTGCATATAGTTATTCAAAAGATGTTCTAATAGGAACAGGTTTAGAACAAACAACTCCAAAATTCGAAAGAGCAAGGTTGCTAAAATTTGATAATGAAACTTTTGAGTATATTTCTGGAACTGCTGCTATATCTGGGGAAAAGACTATAGGTACATCATTTAAAGAACAGTTGGACGTTACTCTAAATAATATTGCAGAATTATTAGATTCAACTTTATTTTATTCAAATAATGGATTGTATAAACTTAAATCTGTACGTATTTATTTAAAGTCATTAAGCTATCAGATGGAATTGTTGAATATTTTAGATGATAAATTGAAAGGTACAGAATATATTGTATTAGAAACAGATATATGTAGAACAAATCTATTACTTGAGATAGAGGGTAATTGTATTACATAATGAAGTCTAAATCTCTCAATACCTATGACTTTCTAATTATATTGAAAAAATAGAGTTGAAGTTTGTTTATGTTTAGTACTTCTAGAACTTTGTATTAAACATTTATTATTTGACAATGCAAATATAATTCTTTTTTTTAATAACGTAATTTTTAAAGTACTTTTTTACAAGATATTATTAAAAGTACTAAAAGTTTTATTAAAAAAAAAGAACGACAATAAGATGTTATATTAGCATAATAAGATATTATATAATTATTCTAAAGCTAATTACTTATATATAATACATAAAATGAATATCATAATGATAAAAAACAAAGCATATTATTTTTGTTTTGTATGTCTAGATAAAGTTCTAGAAGTACTTTATTAATAGACATAAAATTTTATATTATGAAATTGAAAAGAAAAACACAAAAGTATGCTCTTTTAGCAACTGCTATGTTGGGTGTATGTCATCCTGCATTTTCTAATTCTGATGTGGCTGAAAAAGCTTCGTTGGCAATAGTTCAGCAAGATCAAACAATTCGTGGACAAGTTATTGACAAGAAAACCGGTGATCCTGTCATTGGTGCCAATATCTTAGTGAAAGGTACAACTGTTGGTACTATTACTGATATTGATGGTAACTTTACTGTAAATGCACCATTAGGTTCTATTCTTGAAGTTTCTTTTATCGGATTTAAAACAGTGGAAATCCAGGCAACTAAAAATATGAAAGTATCATTGATAGAAGATACTGAAACCCTGGAAGAAGTTGTAGTAGTAGGTTATGGTATTCAGAAAAAAGCGAATCTTTCTGGTTCTGTAGCATCTGTAGATAAAGAACAACTTCAGAACCGTCCTATTCAGAATGTAAGCAGTGGTTTGCAAGGTTTGATGCCTGGTGTAACTGTAACAGGAACAAACGGTGCCCCTGGTATGGATAGTGGTAGTATTCGTGTACGTGGTACTGGTACTTTAAATACAGCATCTCCATATATTTTGATTGATGGTGTTGAGACTTCTACAATGAGTTCCATTGACCCTAATGATATTGAGAGTATTTCTGTATTGAAGGATGCTGCTTCTGCTGCCATCTATGGTTCTAAAGCTGCCAATGGTGTAATTCTTATCACTACCAAACGTGGTTCATCAGGTAAACCGAGAATTTCTTATAGCGGTTATGTAAGCTTCCAGAATGCAACAAATATGATAGACCGTTTAAGCTCATATGACTATGCTTCAATGTATAATCAGGCTTTGCAAGCTGAAGGAAAGGCTCCACGATTTACAGATGAAGAGATTCAGAAGTTTAAAGATGGAACAGATCCTTTGTATCCAAATACAGACTGGTATGATTTGGCATACAAGACTGGTATCCAGCACCGTCATAACGTAAATATTTCAGGTGGTACTGAAAATGTAAAATATATGGGTTCTATAGGCTATCTTAACCAGACCGGTATTCTTCCTAACGCTGGCCGTGAGCAGTTTAATGCAAGAACAAATCTTGATATGAAGATTACCAACCGTCTTTCTGCAAAATTGAATCTTGCTTATATCAAGAATGCATACGATGATGCAAGTTCTGCATATTATGGAGGTAGCTCAGACCAGATTATCCGTCAGTTGAATCTTATTGCTCCATGGATTGTAGCGCGTTACGATGATGGTACATGGGGTACAATTTCTGATGGTAGCCCTATCGCTTGGCTTGATTCAGGTATGAAGGTAACGAGAGATAACCACAACTTTACAGGTACAGCATCTTTGGATTATAAGATTCTTGATTGTCTTACTCTTACCGCAACAGGATCTTATGTTAATAATATCCAGAACTATACATATTTCCAGAAGTTTATTCAGTATAATCCTAATAAGGCTTCCGATCCTAACTCTTTGGATGAAAGATATTATACATGGAACAGAACCAACTATGATTTATTGTTGAATTATGATAAAACATTTGGCAAGCATAATATTAAGGGACTTGCAGGTTGGCATACTGAAAAATATAATTATAAGGAACTTGCTGCTTATCGTAAGAATTTCCCAAATAATGATTTGACAGATATTAACGCCGGTGATGCAGCTTCTCAGACAAACTCTGGTTATACAAGAGAACTTGCTATGTTGTCTTGGTTTGCACGTGTAAACTATGATTTTGCTGGCAAATACTTACTTGAAGCTAATATCCGTGCCGATGCTTCCTCAAGATTTGCAGAAGGTAATAGATGGGGTTATTTCCCTTCTTTCTCTGGTGCATGGAGAATGAGCGAAGAATCATTTATGGAAGATTCAAAATCATGGTTAAGTAATTTGAAACTTCGTGCTTCTTGGGGTATGCTTGGTAACCAGGATGCCTTGAGTGACTACTATCCTGCTTTGAATGTTTATAATATCGGTGCTACATATCCATTTGGTGGATCTTTGAACTCAGGTTATTATCAGTCAAGTTATAAATTGAGTTCTATTTCTTGGGAAAAGGCAACAACATGGGGTGTAGGTGTTGATTTTGGCTTCTTGAATAATAAGATTAACGGATCTATCGATTTCTATAACCGTAAAACTACTGGTATTTTGATGCAGGTATCTGTTCCTACAGAATTTGCTTTGAATCCTTATATGGATAATGTTGGCTCTATGAACAATAGAGGTGTTGAATTAAATATCGGTTATAATGATAAATGGGGTGACTGGACATTTGGTGTAGCAGCTAACTTTGCATATAATAAGAATGAAATTCTTGAATTAGGAACAGAATATCTTCCTACAGGGTATGAACAGAGAAATGCTGAAGGTCATGCTATTAACTCATATTATATATATAAGGCTGACGGATTCTTCAATTCTCAGGAAGAAGCTGATGCATTTACCGAAAAATATGGTAACCCGTTCGGAGGTGGTGGATTTAAAGCTGGAGACTTGAAGTATGTAGATACAAATGGTGATGGCAAACTTAACGGTGATGACCGTATCTATTGTGACAGTACAGAGCCTGTATATACATTCGGCTTGAATTTGAATGCCGGTTGGAAAGGTTTCGACTTGACAATGATGTTTAACGGTGCAGCTAAAGTTGCTCGTTTATTTGACTCTCATGAAGTATACGGAGCATTCTCCGGTGATGCCGGACATCCTGCTTCTATATGGAAAGATGCATGGACTGAGACAAATAAAGATGCTTCTATGCCGAGAATCTTTACAGATACTAACTCTCCAAGTAGTTCACGTAATGCACAGTCAACTTTCTGGCTTCAGAATACAAGTTACTTGAGACTTAAAAATTTACAGTTTGGATATACTCTTCCAAAGAGTTTGTTGAGCAATATCGGTGTTGATAATATCAGATTCTATTACTCAGTAGAAAACTTATTTACTATTGATAATATGAAAATCAATATTGACCCTGAAGCAACAAGCCAGCGTTTGTCTTCTTATCCATTGCTTAGAACACATGCTTTTGGTGTTAACGTAACATTCTAATAACTATTAAACTAATATTTGTATGAAACAGATTAAACAGTATATTATGATAGGAGCGGCTGCATTGATGACCGCTTCGTGTTCGGATTTTTTGGATACAGCACCTCTTGATGCTTTATCACCAAGTACTACCTGGCAGACAGAACAGGATGCTCAGAAATTTGCAATAGGTTGTTATTCCGGCTGGGAAAGTGGTGGAACTTTGTTGTATATGGATTGTACTTCAGATTTTGGCTATAATAATTTCTCTTGGGAAGGTTATAAGGATCTTGCTAATGGCAATATGACTCAGGCAAACAGTGGAGCAAGTTTTTATGGTTATTCAATAATACGCCGTTGTAATACTTTCTTGGAAAATATAGGAAATATTCAGTTTGCTGATGAAGCTGTTAAAAAAGATTTGATAGCTCAGGTAAGAGTAATACGTGCATATAGATATTTTATAATGAATTGGGCATATGGTGGTGTACCTATTATTGAAAACTATAATACAGCAGAGGAAGCTCAGGTTCCAAGAAAAACAGAACAGGAAGTCCGTGATTTTATAGCAAAAGAACTTGATGAGTGTACTCCTGATTTGAATGATACTCCTTCTGAAAGAGGTAGAATTGCAAAGGGTGCTGCCTTAGCTTTAAGAATGAGAGAAGCATTGTATTATGGTGACTGGGAGATTGCTAAGAATAAAGCTGAAGAAATCATGGCTTTAAAAACTTATGATTTGGAATCTGATTACTTGAAATTGTTCCAGGTTGCAGGTCAGGATTCTAAAGAAACTATTTTGGCTGTTCAGTATATTCCTAATACTTATACTTTAGGAACAATAGGTCAGATGTATAATAATGGCGATGGTGGATGGTCTTCTATAGTTCCTACTTATAATCTTGTAGATACATACGAAATGAAGAATGGTCTGACTATTGATGAAGCTGGCTCAGGTTATGATGCAACTCATCCATTTAAAGACCGTGACCCACGTTTGGCTATGACTATTATTTACCCTGGAGCTGATTATGTAAAAGCTGACGGATCTACCGGAGTATTTAATACTTTGGATAAAACAATTGACGGTAGCAGCAATGCAAACTATATGACTTCTGCCGATAATGCTTCAAAAACTGGTTTGACCTGGAATAAGTATTTGTCTCCAATCACACAATATGCAGATATATGGAAATCAAATGCATGCCCAATTGTTTTCAGATATGCTGAAGTTTTGTTGACATTGGCTGAAGCTGAAAATGAATTGAATGGTCCATCGGATGTTGTATATAAACAGTTGAATGCTATCCGTTCAAGAGTTGGAATGCCTGACGTTGATAAGACTAAATATTCCACAAAAGAAAAACTTCGTGAACTTATTCACCGTGAACGTGCTGTAGAATTGGCTGGTGAAGGTTTGCGTAGAGCAGATATCCTAAGATGGAAAACTGATGACGGAAAGATGTTGGCTGAGAAAGTACTGAATGGTAGACTTGAACGTAGAATCGGTACTGTTGATGCTTCTGTAAGTAATCCTGAACTTAGAGCAACAATCAATACTAATCCAGACCCATCTGAAGTTTTGATTGAAAATAGAGTGTTCAAGACTTTCCATCGTTATTTCCCATTTAGTCAGGGTGATATTGACAAGAATCCTAATTTAAAACAGAATGAAGGTTATTGATGATAATGTAATATTTATTATTCTATAATTTAAGAAGGTGTATCAAAATGATTCCTATAGTTTTGATATACCTTCTTTTTTGTTTTGATGTTTGCTATATTTCTTGTAATTTTGTGCAGTTAATTTTTTTTTACTTTTAATAATACTATGTTTGGAAATCTTTGTAAATATGTAACTGTTTTCTGTTTGTTATGTACTTCCATAACAGCTATAAGTGTAAACTCAAAGGAACCTGCTGAGATAGCTGTTATTACTCAGAAGTCAAGAACAATATCATTATCCGATTATGGTATTAAACCGGGTAATAGTAAGTCTTTTGGGTACAAACTTTTTAAAGCTATTGAGAAAATTAATGCCGATAGAAGAGGGGATGAAAATATAGTTTTAGAACTGCTTCCTGGTACATATCATTTCTATCCTTCCGAAAAATTGAAGAGAGAGTATTATATTTCTAATCATGATCAGGATAATCCTAAGTTTGTGGGAATTCCTATTGAGAACATGAATAATATTACCATTGACGGTAATGGTGCACAGCTCATCTTTCATGGGGTAATGCTTCCTCTTTCTGTTGTGAATTCACAAAACTGTTGTGTTAAAAATCTGAGTATTGATTTTGAAAATCCTCATATATTTCAGATTGAAGTTGTAGAGAATAATGGTTCGGAAGGGCTTGCTTTCCGTCCGGCTAATTGGGTAAAATACCGTATTACAAAAGATTCTATTTTCGAAGCGTACGGTGAAGGATGGACTGCACGTCCAAGCTCGGGTATTGCATTTGAGAAGGATACCAGACATATTGTGTATAATACAAGTGATTTGTTTTATTCTACTAAGGGCGTTTATGAACTAAAAGACTATTATAAGAATCATAAATACGGGCAGAATAGTTGTTACCATAATGTTAGTGCTAAGGTTAATAATGCTGACGAGTGTAAAAAAACAGAAAATGGTGACAGGTGTGACGGTTGTGACGAAATTTATTCAAAGAAAGTTTTTTATGCACCCAACTGGAAAGATGAGAAGAAAGCACTTGTTCCTGGTACTGTTATAGCAATGAGAACGTGGAATCGTCCCACACCAGGAGTATTTGTCTCAAACTCAAAGGATGTAACTTTTAATAATGTTAAGGTTCATTATTCACGCGGTATGGGACTTTTGGCTCAGGTTACAGAAAATATTACACTCGACGGATTTTCTGTCTGCCTGAAAGGTGATGATGACAAGAGATATTTCACAAGTCAGGCCGACGCAACTCATTTCTCGGGATGTAAAGGCAAGATAACTTCCGTAAATGGTCTTTATGAAGGTATGATGGATGATGCCATTAATGTGCATGGAACATATCTGAAGGTTGTAAAGCGAATAGACGATAATACACTGGTGGGAAAATATATGCACGGACAGTCCTGGGGATTTGATTGGGGTTTTGCAGGAGATGAGGTACAGTTCATATCTTCCCGTACTATGGAACTGCTTGATGGTACCAACAGAATTAAGTCTATTACTCCATATGATAAGAATGTAGTATTGGGAGCAAAGGAATTTAAAATAGTATTTGAAAATCCTGTTGATAAGATTGTATCTGAAAATGGAGAATTTGGTATAGAGAATCTGACATGGACACCTGAAGTTTATTTTGCAGGAAATGTTATCCGTAATAATCGTGCCCGTGGCTCGTTGTTCAGTACTCCTAAAAAAACAGTGGTTGAAAATAATGTATTCGACCATACTTCAGGTACAGCTATTTTGCTTTGTGGTGACTGTAACGGATGGTTTGAAACAGGTGCATGCCGGGATGTGGTAATCAGAAACAATAAGTTTATTAATTCTCTTACAAGTATGTTCCAGTTTACTAATGCTGTAATATCAATATATCCTGAGATTCCGGATCTTAAAAATCAGATTAAGTATTTTCATGGAGGAAAGAAGGGAGCAATACAGATTGTGGATAATGTATTCGAGATTTTTGATGCTCCTGTTCTTTATGCAAAATCGGTGGACGGACTGGTGTTTAAAGATAATATTATAAAGGTGAACAATGAATATAAACCTTTCCACTGGAATAAAAGCCGTTTTCTTCTTGAAAGGGTGAATAATGCAGAAATTGAATAATTTAAGTGATAAAATAAGTTGGGAAATAGTATTTCTTAATTAAACAAATTTCAGTAAACCGGAAGGAAAATATTTTTTATAGGAAATTTTAATTCTTAAATAAAATACAATTAATACATGAAGAAAGTTCTTTTTGCATGTGCTGTTGCTTCTACCATTACATTGAACGCACAGCAGACAGCTTTGGGCGGTTTTGCATATTCTGAGGAGGCAGCTCCTACGGGTAAGGAATGGGAATCGCCTCAGCAGCTTGCTCTCAATAAGGAGCAACCGCATACATGGTTTTTTACTTTCCAGGATAAGGAGAGTGCAAGACGTATATTGCCCGAATTTAGTGATTATTATCAGTCGCTCAACGGAGCGTGGAAGTTTAATTGGGTTGGAAATCCTGAAGAACGTCCTGCTGATTTCTATAAACCTGAGTTTGATGTTTCTGCATGGGATGATGTAGATGTTCCTATGCACTGGAATGTGGCTGGTATACAGAAGGATGGAAGTTTGAAGTATGGTACTCCTATTTATGCCAACCAACCTGTTATATTCAAACATACTGTTGCTGTAGGCGACTGGAAGGGCGGAGTGATGCGTACTCCTCCAACCGACTGGGTTACTTACAAGCACAGAAATGAGGTAGGTTCATACAGACGTACTTTTACAGTTCCTGAAAGTTGGGAGGATAGAGAAGTTTATATCAATTTTGATGGTGTGTCTTCTTTCTTCTATCTTTGGGTAAACGGCAAGTATGTTGGCTTTGCCAAAAACTCAAGAAATACTTCTTCGTTCGATATCACAAAATATCTGAATAAAGAGGGTGAAAATGTAGTGGCTGTTGAGGTTTACAGAAACTCTGACGGTTCATTCCTTGAGGCTCAGGATATGTTCCGATTGCCGGGTATTTTCCGTACTGTATCTCTTACTTCTACTTCAAAAGTTCAGGTACGCGATTTAAGAGTTCTTCCTGACCTTGATGCTGACTATGTTAATGGTACAGTTACTGTAGAAGCCGACATCAGAAATCTTGGAAAGAAGGATGTAAAAGGTTACTCGGTTTCTTATTCTGTTTATGCCAATAAGCTTTATTCTGATGAGAATACTCTTGTAGAAGGTGTTTCGACTACTGTTCCTCTCGAAAAGATACTTAAAGGTGATAGCTTTACTTCTACAGCAACAATCAAGTTTGATAATCCTCAGAAATGGTCGGCTGAAGCTCCTTACAGATATACTCTTGTAGGTGAAATGAAAGATAAGAAAGGACGTGTTGTGGAAACTTTCTCTACCGGATTCGGATTCTGCAAGGTTGAAATTAAGGATACTCCTGCTTCGGAAGACGAATTTGGTCTGGCCGGCAGATATTATTATATAAACGGTAAGACTGTAAAACTTAAAGGTGTAAACCGTCAGGAAATTCATCCGGCTACAGGTAATGCTATTACTCACGAACAGATGGAAGAGGAAATCATGATAATGAAGAGAGGTAACATTAATCATGTGCGTAACTCTCATTATTCATGTGACCCTCACTGGTATTATCTTTGTGACAAATATGGTATTTATCTTGAAGATGAGGCAAATCTTGAAAGTCATGAGTATTATTATGGTGATGCATCATTGTCGCATGTTGATGAATTCAAGGATGCTCATGTAGCTCGTGTAATGGAACTGGCTCATGCTCATGTAAATCATCCTTCTATTGTTATATGGTCGCTTGGTAATGAAGCTGGTCCGGGTAAGAACTTTGTGGCTGCTTATGAGGCTATTCATAAGTTCGATCCTTCGCGTCCTGTACAGTATGAAAGAAATAATGATATAGTTGATATGGGTTCAAACCAGTATCCTTCTATCGGATGGATGAAGGGAGCTGTAACTGGTAAGTATGATATCAAGTATCCTTTCCACGTTTCGGAATATGCTCACTCTATGGGTAATGCAGTGGGTAACCTTATTGATTACTGGGAGGCTATCGAGTCAACTAACTTCTTCTGTGGTGCGGCTATCTGGGACTGGGTTGACCAGGCTCTATATTATTACGACCGCAAAACAGGTGACAAGTTCCTGGCATATGGTGGAGACTTTGGAGACAAACCTAATAGCGGTATGTTCTGTATGAACGGTATTCTGCTTCCCGGACACCAGCCTAAGCCTGCATATTATGAAGTAAAGAAGGTTTATCAGAATATAGGTGTAAAGGCAGTAGATATGACTAAGGGCCAGATTGAAATCTTCAATAAGTGCTATTTTACTCCGCTTGTAGGATATAAGTTGGTATGGTCTCTTTACAAGGATGGAAAGAAGATTAGTGATGGTGATGCATTCAAGGCTCCGCGCAATATTGTAGGTCCTCGTGAAAAAGCTGTTTATGGAATTCCTTACAAATATGATGAACTTGAAGAGGGTAGTGAATATTTTGTGAAAGTACAGTTCCTTTTGGCTCAGGATATGCCTTGGGCAAAAGCAGGATTTGTACAGATGGAAGAACAACTGCTTGTTAAGGAGGCTGGTGTAAAACCTTCTATGGCATCTGTTTGTGCTTCTGGAAACAGACCTGAAGTAAATGAAGATGCAGATTTTACAACTGTAAGAGGTAACGGATTTGTTGCTAAGTTTGATAAGAAGGAGGGTACACTTTATAGTCTCGAATATAATGGAAGAAAAGTTCTTGTAGACGGAAAGGGTCCTAAGATAGACGGTTTGCGTGCTCCGGTAGATAATGACAACTGGGCATATCGCCAGTGGTTTGAAAAAGGCTTGCATAACCTTAAGCATAAAGTTTTAGGCTATTCATGGATTAATGCCAAGAAAAAAGGTGACAATACAGTTCAGCTTATGTTTACTGTAGAGTCCCAGGCTCCTAATGCCGCAAGTCTTGAAGGTGGTACTTCGGGAAGATATACTGTAAAAGAATATACTGACAGAAAATTCGGTCCAAGTGACTTCAAGTTTGTGACAAACCAGATTTGGACTGTTTATCCTGACGGCTCTATAGAACTTCAGTCGGATATTACTTCAAATGATGAATCGTTTGTATTGGCTCGTTTGGGTTATTATATGCAGGTTCCTTCAGAACTTCAGAAGTATACTTATTACGGACGTGGCCCTTGGAACAACTATAACGACCGTGAAACAGGTTCTTTCATCGAAATGTACAGCAGTACAGTAAAAGACCAGTTTGTAAACTTCCCTAAACCTCAGAGTATGGGTAACAGAGAGGATGTACGCTGGTGTGCCCTTACTGATGACAGAGGTAATGGTGTGGAATTTATTTCAGGAAAAGAAATGTCCGCTTCGGCATTACCTTGGTCGGCTATGGAAATGACTTTGGTTCCGCATCCATACCAGTTGCCTGAATCTACAGCAACTCACTTGCATCTTGATTTGGCGGTTACAGGTCTTGGAGGTAATAGCTGTGGCCAGGGTGGTCCGCTTGAACACGACAGAGTTAAGGGAAGCAGTCATTCTATGAGTTTCATTATCCGTCCGGTTTCAGGTTCTGCATTTACCGAAACAGCTAATGTATCTACATCTGGTGAAATTCCATTGTCGGTAACACGCTCACGTAACGGACTTGTTTCAATAAGTTCTGAAAAGAAAGGTGCACAGTTTGTTTACACATTAAACGGCAAGAAGAAAAAATATGATTATACCGAACCGTTCAATTTGCGTGACGGTGGTACTGTAACAGCTTACTATAAAGATAATGCTAATGTTTCTTCTACAATGACATTCGAAAAGATTGAAACAGTTCCAATGGAAGTTGTATATACATCGAGCGAGGAAGTAGGCTATGGTGATGCCAAGAATCTGGTAGATGGAAATCCAAGTTCTATCTGGCATACTATGTATTCTGTAACTGTAGCCAAATATCCTCACTGGGTTGATTTCGATGCAGGTGAAGAAAAGAATATCAAAGGATTTATCTATACACCTCGTCAGGATGGTGGCAATAACGGTAATATCAAGGATTATACTCTTCATGTAAGCTCCGATGGCAAGAACTGGGGTGAGGTTGTAATTAAAGGCAGTTTCGAAAACAACAGCAAACCTAAACGAGTTATGCTTGAGAAACCTGTCAAGGCACGTTATATCAGATTTACCGGTATAAGCTCTCAGAATGGCTCTGATTTTGCAAGTGGTTCTGAATTTACTGTAATAGCTGACTGATAGATATCATAATTAATATTAAATCGCGGTATGGATTGTGTTATGCGTCCTGCCGCGATTTTTTTTGCCGGTAGTATTCAGAATTTGCCTGTATCAGGCAGTCAGATCTCTATACAAATTGTTTGTAATACTCATTTCTAAATGTTTACTGCTCATTTTTAATTGTCAACTATATTCTGTAACTTTGCGAAAAATATATTCATATTTATTTATGGGAAAAGGAAAACTTGCTAAATTTGCAGATATGGCGGAATATCCGCATGTGTTTGAGTATCCGTACTCGGTGGTAGATGAAGTGAACTTCGAAATGAAGGGTAACTGGAATAAAGATTTCTTCAAGAACGACAATCCTATCGTACTGGAATTAGGTTGCGGAAGAGGAGAATATACAGTAGGACTTGCAAAAAGATATTCCGACAAGAATTTTATTGGTGTAGATATCAAGGGAGCACGTATGTGGACAGGTGCAACTGAGGTCCTTAATGAAGGATTGAAGAATGCCGCTTTCCTTCGAACAAATATAGAGATAATAGACCGTTTTTTTGCTCCGGGAGAAGTTAGTGAGATATGGCTGACTTTTTCCGACCCACAGATGAAAAAGGCAACAAAGCGTCTTACTTCTACTTATTTTATGGAAAGATACAGAAAGTTCCTTGTTCCCGATGGAGTAATTCACCTCAAGACAGACAGTAATTTTATGTTTACATATACCAAGTATATGATAGAGGCCAATAATCTTCCGGTAGAGTTCATCACCGATGATCTGTATCATTCCGGTATGGATGATGATATCTTGAGTATCCGTACTTACTATGAACAGCAGTGGCTGGACAGAGGACTTAACATTAAATATATCAAGTTCCGTCTGCCTCAGAATGTTGAGCTTAAGGAACCAGATGTAGAAATTGAGCTTGATGAATACAGAAGCTATAACCGCAGTAAGAGAAGCGGATTGAAAACAAGCAAGTAAATAGATAGAAAGAATAACAAAAACATTAAAAAATGACACTATATCCTAATTTAATCCTGGAAGCATTGTCTACTGTACGTTATCCGGGAAATGGAAAGAATATTGTTGAGACTGAGATGGTAGCCGACAACATTCGCATCGATGGCATGAAGGTAAGTTTTTCTATAATCTTCGATAAACCGACAGATCCTTTCATGAAATCTGTAGTAAGATCGGCAGAGACAGCTATTCATACCTATATATCTAAAGAAGTAGAAGTGGAAATATCTACAGAAAGCAGACAAGCTGCACGCCCTGAACCGGGCAAACTTCTTCCTCAGGTGAAGAATGTTATAGCTGTTTCTTCAGGTAAGGGTGGAGTAGGAAAGTCTACCGTTGCTGCTAATCTGGCCGTAGCTTTATCAAAACTTGGATATAAGGTAGGATTGCTCGATGCAGATATATTCGGCCCGTCGGTACCTAAGATGTTCCAGGTAGAGGATGCACGTCCGTATGCAGAAGAAGTTGGAGGAAGAGATTTGATAGTTCCTGTAGAGAAATACGGTATAGAACTTCTCTCAATAGGATTCTTTGTTAGTCCGGAACAGGCTACATTGTGGCGTGGAGCTATGGCAAGTAATGCTTTGAAACAGTTGGTTGGTGATGCCAAGTGGGGAGAACTTGATTATTTTGTTCTTGATACGCCTCCAGGAACGAGCGATATTCATCTTACTCTTCTTCAGAATTTAGCTATCACAGGTGCTGTTATAGTAAGTACACCTCAGGAAGTAGCTTTGGCCGATGCGCGTAAAGGTATTAATATGTATCAGAACGATAAAGTCAATGTGCCAATTTTAGGCCTTGTAGAAAATATGGCATGGTTTACCCCTGCAGAACTTCCTGAGAACAAATATTATCTCTTTGGAAAGGAAGGTACCAAAAGATTGGCCGAAGAATTGAATGTTCCTCTTTTAGGGCAGATTCCTATTGTTCAGAGTATATGTGAAGGTGGTGACAACGGTACTCCTGTTGCCTTGAATGAGGATTCAATAACAGGTCAGGCTTTTATAGAACTTGCTAAGAATGTGGTAGAGCAGACCGAAAAGCGTAACGCTGAAATGGCTCCTACACAGATAGTGGAAACCCATAAATGATAGTCGGGTTTACACGGAAATTTTTTAGAATTTCAGAAATGATATTTTTAACAATAGCCGCTATATGAAAGATGAAATAAAGAAAGCATGCGAAGTCATGCAGAAAGGTGGAGTAATTCTTTATCCTACAGATACAGTGTGGGGAATCGGTTGTGACGCAACCAATGAAGAGGCTGTGAAAAGAATCTTCGAAATAAAGAAAAGAGCAGACAGTAAGGCTATGCTTGTATTGGTTGACAGTCCGGTGAAAGTGGATTTCTATGTTCAGGATGTTCCTAATGTGGCCTGGGATTTGATAGAAATGACAACAAAGCCTCTGACAATTATTTACGACGGTGCCCGTAATTTAGCTTCCAATCTTATAGCAGAAGACGGCAGTGTAGGTATAAGAGTTACATCAGAAGAATTTTCAAAGCAGTTGTGTTTCCGTTTCAGAAAGGCTATAGTTTCTACGTCTGCTAATATCAGCGGACAGCCGGCACCTGCAGTTTTCAGTGAAATCAGTGATGAGATAAAAAATGCAGTAGACTATATTGTAGATTATAGAAGAGATGAAAAGGGACCGGCTAAACCTTCAAGTATAATTAAATTAGGCAAGGGAGGAACTGTGAAAATAATAAGAGAGTAACACCTCCCGGCTCTCTTATGCAAAAAGAACAATTAGATGGAAACAAACGAGAAATTTTCTCTAATGCAGAAATTTCTGAAATGGAGAGAAAAACATATAACAGATAAGCAGTTTGTGCTTATTCTTAGCTTTCTGGTAGGTATCTTTACTGCTCTTGCAGCTTTTGTACTAAAGTTCCTCGTAGAGTATATCAAGGAATTTCTTACAGAAAATTTTGATAATACCGGAGCCAACTGGTTGTATTTGGTTTATCCTGTAGTGGGTATTTTCCTTACCGGATTATTTATAAGAAATATTGTCAGGGATGATATCAGTCATGGTGTTACCAAAATTTTGTATGCAATATCCCGCAGACAAAGTAGAATAAAAAGGCATAATGTATGGTCGTCTGTCTGTGCTTCTGCCATTACTATCGGATTCGGTGGTTCTGTAGGAGCAGAAGCTCCTATTGTACTTACCGGTTCGGCTATAGGTTCTAATTTAGGAAGTGTATTCCGTATGGACCATAAAACTATGTTGCTGCTTGTGGGATGCGGTGCGGCCGGTGCTGTTTCCGGCATATTCAAAGCTCCTATTGCCGGACTGGTGTTTACTCTTGAAGTGTTGATGTTTGATCTTACGATGGCTTCGCTGCTGCCTTTGCTTATATCCAGTGTAACTGCAGCATGTATGTCGTATGTACTTACAGGAACAGAGGCGATGTTTCAGTTTCATCTTGATTATCCTTTTGCTCTCGAACGTATACCATACGCTATATTCTTAGGTATTTTCTGTGGTCTGATAGCATGGTATTTCACACGTTCAATGAACTGGATAGAGAATATTTTTCGTCGTTATTCAAGTCCTTATTCCAAATTCGTTTTTGGAGCAATAATGCTAAGTGTACTTATTTTCCTTTTCCCGCCTCTTTATGGTGAAGGGTATGATACTATAACATTGCTTCTTAACGGAACTTCGAGCACAGACTGGAATACCGTAATGAATAATTCGTTTTTCTATGGAAACAGTAATCTGCTCGTAGTGTATTTGTTGCTTATAATACTGTTTAAAGTTTTTGCCTCAAGTGCTACAAATGGAGGAGGCGGATGTGGCGGTATTTTTGCTCCAAGTTTGTTTTTGGGATGTATTGCCGGTTTTGTATTTTCATATCTTTGTAATGAGTTTAATATAGGCAATACTTATATTCCTGAAAAGAACTTTGCACTTATGGGAATGGCCGGACTTATGTCGGGAGTGATGCATGCGCCACTTACCGGGGTATTCCTTATAGCTGAGCTTACCGGTGGATACGGACTGTTCCTGCCGCTTATGATTGTTTCTGTGTCGGCATATCTGACTATTAAAGTATTTGAGCCTCATAGTATTTATTCAATGCGTCTTGCCAAAAAAGGTGAACTTATAACTCATCATAAAGATAAGGCCGTGCTTACTATGATGAATATAGAAAGTATAATGGAAAGTGATTTCCTGACAGTACGCCCGGATATGGATTTAGGACAGATGGTAAAGGTAGTTTCAAAATCAAGCAGAAATATATTCCCGGTTGTGGACGTTAATGATGAGCTCATCGGACTCGTTAATCTTGACGATATTCGTAAAATAATGTTCAGACAGGAATTGTATCACAGATATAGGGTGGAAAGTTTTATGACTGTTCCTGCCGCCAAACTGATTACCACAGATTCGATGGAGGAGGTCATGGGTAAATTTGACAAGACCAGTGCCTGGAATCTGCCTGTAGTAGACGAAGATAATAAATATAAAGGTTTTGTCTCTAAATCCAAGATGCTTAATACTTACCGTCAGGTGTTGGTTGACTTCTCGGCTGAATAAGTTTTATATAGCAACTTTATTGTGAAATGAAAAAAATATGGAAAAGAAAGATTTACGTATAGTATATATGGGTACTCCTGAGTTTGCTGTGGAGAGTCTGAAGCGACTTGTAGAGGGAGGATATAATGTTGTGGCTGTAATAACAATGCCGGATAAGCCTATGGGACGTCATGGAAGTGTTTTGCAGCCAAGCCCGGTAAAACAGTATGCGGTATCACAAGGACTGAAGGTTCTTCAGCCTGAAAAGTTGAAAGATGAGGCTTTTGTAGAGGAGTTGAGATCACTTAAAGCCGACTTGCAGATTGTGGTTGCCTTTAGAATGCTTCCTGAAATAGTGTGGAATATGCCGCCAATGGGAACATTCAATCTACATGCTTCGTTGTTGCCTCAATATAGAGGAGCAGCTCCTATAAATTGGGCAGTAATTAACGGTGATACAGAAACTGGTATCACAACATTCTTTTTGAAACATGAAATTGATACTGGTGAAATAATAGATCAGGTAAAAGTCCCTATTGCAGATACAGATAATGTAGAAGTAGTTTATGACAAACTTATGATGCTTGGAGGTGACCTGGTATTGAAAACAGTAGATGCTATACTTGAAGGTAATGTTAAGACAATACCTCAGGAAGAACTGGCTAATATAGAAGAATTACGTCCGGCACCTAAAATCTTCAAGGAAACATGCCGTATCGACTGGAATGCAGGAGTAAAGAAAGTATATGACTTTGTGCGCGGATTATCTCCATATCCGGCAGCCTGGACCGAATTGAAACAAGATGAAGCCGCTCCTGTAATGCTGAAGATATATGAGACCGAAAAAATATTCTGTGAACATAACCATCGGCCGGGAACTGTTGTTACAGACAATAAAAACTATTTGCATGTAGCTTCAACCGATGGATATGTTAATATACTCTCATTGCAACTCGCAGGAAAGAAGAGAATGCCCGTTGCCGATTTCCTCAGAGGATTTCATGGTTCCGACAACACTGTTCTGATTTGATACAGATGTTTTCAGTACTTTCCATTCGGCTTTGGTATTGGCTCCGCTATTGTAGATAATCTTAAAGCCTTTGCATTCTTCTTTACTATATTCAGGAATGCTTGAAAGTGTATAAGATACTACACCCCAATATTTTGTTTGTCCGAAATCGGAATTTTTGTTGTGCTTTAGTTCAACTTCCAATAATCCCTCATCGTCTATCTTTGTATTTTCTGTAAGAAGCAAACTGATGCGGTGAGGGATTGTTTCATCCTGTCCGTCGATATTGAACTGGATATTCAGATGTTCTTTGCTGATAGACGTACTTGTAATCTGTATGTTGTCATTTCCGAAATTTTCAATAGGTTCGGTTCCGGATTTTCTGGTATCATCAGCATTCTTTGTAAGTACCTTGTACAAATCGAAAATGTTAACTTCTTTAGCTTCTGATTCGGTGAGGTTTCCTTCTTTTTCATCTGGAAAGTTTATGTTTACAAGAACTCTCTGGCCCACACTGTCGGCATCATTTGAACTAACGGCCGATGGATTTTTAGGTATCAGCAGACCATAAGTATCGGAATCAATACTCATATTTTCTGTACTTACAACAGTTCCCATAGTAGGATAAACCGAAGGATATGGTTCATTGTCGAGGCAAGAAGTTAATGCAGAACTAATTGCACAAGACCCTAATATTAGAAATAGAGATTTTTTTAGTTTCATTTTTTATTTTATTTATTATTTTATAATCAGTTATAAATTCTTTGAGAATTCTGTTCTATAAATGATTTTTTTGATGTAAAACTGCATATTATAAATGTTAAATTATCGGAATATAAAAAATACTGTCAGATGATGCAGTATTTTTGCATCCAATCCATTTCTTACTTAGAAACGGACTATTAAAAGTATTGTGTTAATATAGAATGACAGAAGTTTAAGGTAGAACATTAATCGAGATATGACAGAAGAAGAATTAGCACAGAAATGTATTGAAGCCGACCCGAAAGCAAGAAAACAACTTTATGAGTTGTATGGAGGGCAGTTGTTGGCTATTTGCCTTCGTTATATCAACGATAAGGAAACTGCTCAGGATGTTTTTCATGATGGGGTGATTAGAATTTTCCAGTCGATAAATCAGTTTAGGTATATGGGAGAAGGATCACTTAAAGCATGGTTGTCGAGGGTTATGGTTAATGAGGCACTTGGATTTCTGCGAAAAAGAAATACTCAGTTACAACAGGAGGTGCTTCTTGAACAGCTTCCTGATACGCAGACGGATGAAGATTGCGATGTAAATGCTATACCGCAGAAGGTTTTGCTTAAGTTTATAAGAGAATTGCCGGAGGGGTATAGAACTGTATTTAATATGTTTGTGTTTGAAGAAAAAAGCCATAAGGAAATAGCACAGATGCTTGGCATATCCGAACACACTTCTTCATCTCAGTTTTATAGGGCTAAGACCCTGTTGATAAAAAAAATAAATGAGTATAGAAGTAAACTTTAAAATTATAAATGTTTTTATAGTTATCTGTAATTGAAAATTAGTAACGACAATATCAAAGACAATATCATAATATGAACAGCGATAAAAGGTTTAATAACGATAAATGGACAGAGAGTCTTCGGCAACGGATGGATAACTATTCGGAGCCACTTCCTGTTGGCTTATGGGAAGAAATAGAAGCCGAAATGTCTGAATTTGATATTAGAACAGATTCTAAAAAGGAGGTTTTACCGGATTCTGCCGAAAATCCAAATCTCAAAGTAATATCTATTTGGAGAAAATGGCAGTCTATAGCGGCTGCAGCTGCCGTAATGCTGGCTGTTTCTTCAATATCGGTGTGGTATTGGTCGCATGAGTCAGATAGTGCAAATGAGATGATTCTTGCTAACGAGACAATAAATGACAATGATAATTTGTTAATGTCTGCCAATACTGATATAAAGGAAGTTGCGGCTTTAAATGAAGGTGTAATATCTGATGACGCTTCAGTTGAAGGAAATTATAGTCGTTTGAGCGGTAAAACAGCTGATGTAGTATCTTCAAGAGCTGACTCATATAATACAGATGTTAATCTTCAAATGGCAGAAGTTTATTCTTCAGACTCATTAAATGATGAAGGCTTTGCAAATCATGCAATTGAAAATCAAAGAGAACATGATGATGAATCTTATGCTATATCAGATGATACAAATTCAGATAGCAAAAAGAAAAAACGAATAGATATGATGAAAGCTGACAGAGAAACAGTAAAGCGGAATTCATATCTTGCAATGTCTGAATCAAAAGGCAGAAATAGAGATTCTCATAATGGTTTTGAGATAGGCTTGTCGGCAGGTAATATTCCTTATTCGGCATCGGAAAATTTCAGCGGTTTGTCACGATTAGCATCAACAAGAGCTCTTCCGCAGACTAATGATGTTGTTATCAGCGAAGTTGCAGGAGGTTCGGCTTCATACAGTCAGGTTTTATTCAATAATAGAGATCAAAAAGCAACAACTGATGTGAAACATGATATGCCTGTTACTGTTGGTGCGTCTGTAAAATGGAACTGGAATGATAAATGGGCATTGGAGTCTGGACTTACATATACTATGTTGTCTTCGGAATTGCATTCAGGCGGGAAATCTTATATGGAAGAAAAACAGAAACTTCATTATATAGGAATACCACTTAAAGTTCACCGCTCTGTATGGAATAATAAAATGTTTTCTTTTTATGCTTCGGCAGGCGGTATGATGGAAAAATGCGTTTCTGGAACTTTGGAGACTGTATATGTGACAGGAAATACAGAAAAAAGTAAAGAAAATACCGATTTGGATATCAAACCTTTACAATGGTCGGTAATGGCTTCAGTAGGTGCTCAGGTAAATTTTTGTCGTATAGCCAGTATATATATAGAACCTGGTGTAGCTTATTATTTCGATGATAACAGTGGTGTTATGACTATAAGAAAAGACCATCCATTGAATTTTAATTTGCAGTTGGGCTTACGATTTAATTTGAATAAATAAAAAAGATTTTATAACTTTGCTTTATCACATACACAACTAATTATTTACATAGAGTTTTAAAGATGGATAAAGTTTTAATATCGCCTTCGTTATTGTCGGCTGATTTTGGATGTCTGAAAGATGATATAGAAAAAATCAATAATAGTGAGGCCGACTGGTTGCATATTGATATTATGGATGGTGTATTTGTTCCAAATATATCTTTCGGTTTTCCTGTTCTGAAATATGTAGCACAACTTTGCAAGAAACCTCTTGATGTTCATTTAATGATAGTTCAGCCGGAGAAGTTTATTAAAGAAGTAAAGGATTTGGGAACGATGATGATGAATGTTCATTATGAAACATGTCCCCACCTTCACCGTGTGATCCAGCAGATAAAGGACAATGGCATGAAAGCTGGAGTAACTCTTAATCCGGCAACACCTGTTTCCGTTCTTACAGATATTATATGCGATGTTGATATGGTTTTGCTTATGAGTGTAAATCCTGGTTTTGGTGGTCAGAAATTTATACCTAATACTCTAAACAAGGTTTTACAGTTAAAAGAACTCATTAAAAAATCAGGTTCTGATGCTTTGATAGAGATAGATGGAGGAGTAAATCTTGAAACAGGAAAGCAACTTGTTGATGCCGGTGCAGATATATTGGTAGCCGGTAATGCAGTATTTAAAGCTCCGGATATGACAGCCATGATTCATGATTTGAAGAATCTTAAATAAATTTTATTTCTTGGTTTAATTTGGGAAAAAACTCATCAAATTATTCATCTTTGATGAATTATCCTTTATTCCGGTTGACCATTTTTATGGCTGCCGGAATTTTTTTCTTCGACAGGATACTGCCGGATATGTCTGTTGTGTGGTTATATATAGCCATTCCTATTCTTACATTGTTATGTCCGGTATTCTTTATTATTTTCAAAAAACACATTTTTAGTATTATTCCCGGAATATTGTTTTCTCTGGCTTTCTTTCTTATTGGTGGACTTTTAGTTTTAAGTGAAAGGCGTAAAGTGGAATATGAATGGAGCCATGAGCAAAGGATGTATTTGGGGACTGTTATGACTCCTTCACTAGAAAAAGGTAAAACCCTTTGTTCTGAAGTAATGGTGGAACATGCTTTTTCTGTAAATGATTCTACTATTGATAATACAGAAGTCGGCCAGGATGTTAACCGTTTGATCTTATTATATTATATACCGGATTCCATATCACCTGATACATTAAAATGTGGTGATAAAATTGTTTTTTTCTCAAAAATAGCACGTTCTGTTTCGGATGTGGATTTTATGGGATTCGATTATGCCGGATATCTGTTCAGAAAAGGAATTTCCGGTACTGGATTTGTGTATAACAGCATGTTGAAGAAAAGAAGTGGAAATGATGATTTATCAATAAAACAAAGGGCGTTATTATATAAGGAAAAGATTGTAGATATATATTCAAAATGGAATTTGGACGATGATGTAATGGCGGTTGTTTCTGCACTTACTATAGGTGATAAGAGTGAACTGACACCAGAACTTAAGGCTGTTTATAGTGCGTCGGGTACAAGTCATGTACTGGCTCTTTCCGGACTTCATGTCGGAATTATTTCTGTTATATTGTTTTTCGCATTATATCCTTTACGTTTGATAAGGAATGGAAAAGTATTGCAATCGGCCGTGATTATCTTGGTTTTATGGGTATTTGCTTTTGTTTCAGGGTTAAGTCCTTCAGTTGTCAGGGCAGTTACAATGTGTTCATTGTATATGATGGCTTCATTGGTAATAGAAAATGGTTTTCCAGGTTTCTTTTCTTTATCACTTACTGCATTTATAATGCTAATATACCAGCCATTTTATCTGTTTGATGTCAGTTTTCAGTTATCTTTTGTTGCTGTACTATCAATACTTTTGTTTTATCCTTTTTTTTCTTCACTTATACAATCAAGATATCGCATAGTAAAGTATTTATGGAATGCCGTTTCGGTTTCAATGGCGGCACAATTGGGAACACTTCCATTAATACTATATTATTTTGGAACTTTCCCGACTTATTTTCTTGTTGCAAACATAATAGTAGGTCCATTGGCAACGTGTATTTTAATTTGTACAATAGCATCACTTTTGTTCTGGCAAATGCCTGTTATAGGAGCTTGTGTGCTGTACTTGCTGAATTTCACAACATCATTATTGAATACCTGCATGCATAGTGTACAGCAGTTGTGGGGTGCACAGATAACTTCTGTTAATATAGACATGATACAAGTGATATTGTCCTTAGCATTGATATGGCATTTATATTTGTTTGTTCAGAAAAAATCTGCAAGTAATCTTATAATATCTCTTGTATTAATGTGTGTTTTTGGATTGTCATCTATAGCAGATAAAATAAAAGTTGAGAGTCCGGCGGTGTTTTTGGCAAGGAAAGAGCTATATATTCGTAACTCCAAAGGAAAGATAAGTATGTGTGTATCTCCTTCTGGCATTTATCGTATAGACACTTTATATTTCGGTGTAATGAAAGATTCACAATGGATTAATAAGGAAGCAGAATTCAAAAGAAACCTCGATTATGTTTACATTGCACGAGGATTTAAAGGAAATATTAGTGATCTGCTCAATGTCTTCAATATAAGAACAGTTATATTAGACTCGTCATTGAGTGAAAAATATCGTAAGTATCTGATAGAAGATTGCATTAAGATGAAAATACCTTTCTATGAGATTTCGGAACAAGGTTCTTACAAAATACTTCTGTAAATAGAATTTATTTAGTATTTTTGCTCGCAAATTTTTATTTATAGTGTTATATTATATCCAGTTATATATTATAACAGACAGATGTTATTTATCTGATTCCATTATAGCATTATAAGCAAAGAAATTTATTATAGTAATTAAATATATACACTTACATAAAATATGCTGTCAAAGATAATACTTCAAGCAAACATTGATAAAGTAGAAACCTACTTTGAACGTGCAGAGAAAATAGTTATTGTAACCCATGTATCTCCAGACGGAGATGCTCTTGGATCTTCATTAGGATTATATCATTTTCTTAATGGAATGGAGAAGACTGTCCATGTAATAGTTCCAAATGCTTTCCCGGATTTCTTACAGTGGATGCCTGGTGCAAAAGATATAATAAGGTACGACAAATATGGAGAGTTTGCTGATAAACTTTTGGCAGAAGCAGATGTAATATGTTGTCTGGATTTTAATGCATTGTCACGTATTGATGCAGTAGCTAAGCCTGTATCCGAATCACAGGGGCGTAAGGTTATGATAGATCATCATCTTAACCCAGAGCCATTCTGTAGAGTTACTATATCTCATCCTGAAATTTCATCAACCTCTGAACTTATATTCAGACTTATATGTAGGTTGGGATGTTTTGATGATATTACACTAGAGGGAGCTGAATGTATTTATACCGGAATGATGACAGATACTGGAGGATTTACATACAATTCAAATAATAGGGAAATATATTTTATTATCAGTGAACTTCTCTCCAAGGGAATTGATAAGGACGAAATATACAGAAAGGTTTTCAATACCTATTCTGAGGGCCGTTTGCGTCTTATGGGATATGTTCTTTACGATAAAATGGAAGTATTTCCTCAGTTCCGTTCAGCTTTAATTTGGCTTACTAATGAGGAACAGAAAAAATTTCAGTATGTGAAAGGAGATACAGAAGGTTTTGTAAATATTCCTCTTCAAATGAAAGGTATTTGTTTCTCTGTTTTCCTTCGTGAAGATACAGAGAAAAAAATGATAAAGGTTTCTTTGCGTTCTGTTGGAAACTTCCCTTGTAATAAAGTTGCTCAGGAATTCTTTAATGGAGGTGGACATCTTAATGCATCTGGAGGGGAATTCTATGGAAAAATGGAAGATGCCATTGAACTTTTTAAGAGAGCATTAGTGAAATATGAAGATTTGTTGCTCAAAAATTGATTTTAGTTGTATTTTTCGACAAAATTAACTATTACACCGACGAAATATTATCTATATATAAATAGTTTTATTACTTTTGCATGGTAAATTTTTAAGAAAATGAAGAAACTATATTATTTTATCGTTTTAATATGTGCAATATCAGCAGGACTCCAAAGTTGTAATGATGGAAAGACCTATGCTGAAATGAAAGAGGAAGAAGCTGATGCTATCAACAAGTATATCCTTGACAATGATATTAAGGTTATTTCTGAAAAGGAGTTTTTCGAGAAAGATACAATGACTGCCGAGAACGAATATGTATTGTTTGAGGAAAGTGGTGTATATATGAATATCATGTGTAAAGGGGAAGGCGAGATTCTTGAAGAAGGTACATATGATATATTATCCAGATTTGTTGAAGTTTGTATAAAGGATGTGAGTAGTTTGGGATTATCAGCCGGTGATACATTATTATTTAACATGCACAATAACTCATATCCTTCACAACTGATGTATCCTGAAGAGTTTAAAGTTACTATAGGTAGTTCCGGCTCTTATTCTGCTACCTTCCAGGGATACTCCAGCATGTACAAGCAGTATCAGACTACAGCTGTTCCATCCGGATGGCTTGTTCCGCTTGCATTTGTAAAGCCGGTGCGTACTACTCAGTCTGATAAGTTGGCAAGAGTTAAAATTATAGTACCTCACAGTGAAGGTACTTCTTATGCTTCTCGGTATGTATACCCTTGTTTATATGAAATTACTTATAATCTAAAATAATAAAAACTATGACATTAATCAAATCTATTTCCGGTATCCGCGGTACTATTGGCGGACAAGCTGGCGAAGGATTGAATCCTTTGGACATCGTGAAGTTTACATCGGCTTATGCTACGCTGATTCGTAAGACAACAACTGTAAAAAGTAACAAAATCGTTGTGGGACGCGACGCACGTATCTCTGGCGAAATGGTAAAGAATGTAGTGTGCGGAACTTTAATGGGAATGGGATTTGATGTAGTGAACATTGGTCTTGCTTCTACTCCTACTACAGAACTTGCTGTTACTATGGAAGGTGCTTGCGGTGGTATTATACTTACAGCCAGTCACAATCCTCGTCAGTGGAATGCTCTTAAACTTCTTAACGAACATGGTGAGTTCCTGAATGCTGAAGAAGGTAATGAAGTGCTTAGAATTGCGGCTGCTGAAGAATTTGTGTTTGCCGATATCGATAATTTGGGTAAATATTCAGAGAATAATACTTATAACCAGCGTCATATAGACAGTGTTCTGGCTCTTAAGCTTGTGGATGTTGATGCTATCAGAAAAGCAAACTTTAAGGTAGCTATTGACTGTGTAAATTCTGTAGGTGGTATAATCCTTCCTCAGTTACTTGAACAGCTTGGTGTTCAGCATGTAGAAAAACTGTATTGTGAACCTACTGGTGATTTCCAGCATAATCCAGAACCTCTTGAAAAGAATTTGAGTGGTATTATGGATCTTATGAAAAAAGGTGGAAATGATGTTGCTTTTGTTGTTGACCCGGATGTTGACCGTCTTGCCATTATCAGTGAGGATGGTACAATGTATGGCGAAGAGTATACATTGGTTACCGTAGCTGATTATGTGCTTAAACATACACCAGGTAATACTGTATCGAACTTGAGCTCAACCCGTGCCTTAAGAGATGTTACACGTAAATATGGTATGGAATATAATGCTTCGGCTGTAGGTGAAGTTAATGTTGTAACTAAGATGAAGGCTACAAATGCAGTAATTGGTGGTGAAGGTAATGGTGGAGTTATCTACCCTGAATCACATTACGGACGTGATGCACTTGTTGGTATTGCATTGTTCCTAAGTCATTTGGCACATGAAGGTAAAAAAGTAACAGAACTTCGTGCTACTTATCCTGAATATTTTATTGCCAAGAATCGTATAGATCTTACTCCTGAAACAGATGTTGACGCTATCTTGATGAAAGTCAAGGAAATGTATAAAAACGAGGAAATTAATGATATTGATGGTGTAAAAATTGATTTCCCTGATAAATGGGTACATTTGCGCAAGAGTAATACAGAACCTATTATCCGTGTTTATTCTGAAGCTTCTTCAATGGAAGCAGCCGATGAACTTGGAAAAAAGATTATGGATATAGTTTATAGTCTTGCTAAATAATAAGTAGAATTATAAAATATTTATTATAATAATTCCCCTTACATAATTGCTTTGATTATATAGTTAGTATGTTTATTTAATCAAAAGTATTTATGTAAGGGGAATTTTTTTAGTATCATGCTTATTTTATGCTTAATCAACATAAAGTAAGTCGCTCATGATTCCATCGGATATGAATATTCCTTTTTCCGTAAGTTTTAGTGTATTGTCAATTATCTCAAGAGTACCTTGCTTTATATGTTTTTTTGCATTATTAATGCAGTAATTGTATAGTTTCAAACCGAAATCTGATTTTAACTTGCATAAAGGCATTCCCCATTTTGTTCTTATAGTTGTAATTACAAAATCATTGTACCTTGTGTATAGATCTAAAATTTCAGTTTCCGAAATGTTTATTCCTGTATTCATACCTTCAATATATTTCTCGAGAGATGATATATTCCATTGGCGTGAATTACCATTGTATGAATGTGCAGATGGTCCGCATCCCAAATATTTGATTCCTGTCCAATAGCTTGAATTATGTCGGGAATGATATCCTTTATGGCAGAAATTTGAGATTTCATAATGTTCATATCCATTGGCTTTTAATTGGTGTATAAGCATTTCAAATAACTTTATGCTTAATTCTTCTTCGGTTTCTTGTACTTTGTTCTCTTCTTTTAATTTGTAAAGAACTGTATCTTCTTCATAAATTAAATGATAAGCCGATATATGCTCGGGATTTAGGTTTATGGCAGTAGATAAGTCGTGCTGCCATGTCTCTGCACTTTCTCCTGGAAGTCCGTACATAAGGTCAATGCTAATATTTGAAAAGCCAGCCTGACGACATTTCTTGTATGCATCAATGGCTTGATTGGCTGTATGTCTTCTATTTAAAAGCTTCAGAATACTATCATTGAATGTTTGTATTCCTATACTCAATCTGTTGATGGGAAGTTTTGAAAGGGATTTGATATATTCATCTGTAAGGTCGTCTGGGTTCGCCTCTAATGTAATTTCTGCATTATCGGAGACTGGATATTCTGAATATATAGTATCTAAAACCTTTTTTAATTCGTTGATATTTAGTTGGGAAGGTGTTCCTCCTCCCAAATATATAGTCTCTACTTCTTCTTCTTCTTCTTCGCACAGATATTCTTTTCTGCTTTTAAGTTCTATACATAATGCGTTTATATATTCTTTGATTTTTTCTGATTTAGTTGTTGAAAAGAAATCACAATATATGCATCTTTTCTTGCAGAATGGTATATGTATGTATATTCCAGCCATGATATAGTAGTTTAATTGTTGATGCAAACTTACATAAAAAACGAGTAATTTTATGTAAGTTTGTGTTCTGAAAATTGTTTGATTATATAAATATTGTTCTGAAATCAGTGTATGGTAATCTAAAATGTTTTTTAGAATTTAGTGTGGGTGCTATATTATTTTTTGTAGCTTTTCTTTTTATGTCTGCATCCGAAGTTTATTCTTGTACTTCTGTTATTGTTTCTGCAAAAGCTTCGGCCGATGGTCGTCCTCTTTTGTGGAAACATCGTGATACTGGAGCAGGATATAATCATATTATTTATTCTGATAGTTGTGGCTATCCGTTTATTGGTTTGGAAAACAGTAATAAGGATGGAGATATATGGATAGGAACTAATACAATGGGGTTTTCAATTATGAATACAGCTTCTTTTAATTTAAAAGATGATGATGTGAAAGAAATGGACCATGAAGGGAAATTAATACGACGAGCTTTGGAAGTATGTAAGTCAATGGATGATTTTGAGCATTTTCTTGATACATTAACACGTCCTATGCGTGTTGAAGCAAATTTTGGAGTTATTGATGCGTATGGTGGAGCTGCATATTATGAGACTAATAATTCTGTATATTATAAAAAAGATGTCAATGATATATCTGTTGCCCCTGATGGATATCTTATTTATACAAATTTTTCCTTTGAAGGAAGAAAAGATGAAGGATATGGTTATGTACGATATGAAAGTGCGAAAAAGCTTTTTTCTCAAATCAAGTCTGATGGAATAACTCCTGAAGAAATTTTTCTGAATGTCTCTTCTTCTTTCTATCATAGTTTGTTTGATGCTGATTTGATGGATGATTCTCATAGTCCTAATGTGTTGACTCAGGGATGGACTGTTGAACAGGACTATATATCAAGAAAGGAAAGCACAGCATCTATTGTAATTCAGGGTATTAAACCTGGTGAAGATTCTTCGAATACAATTATGTGGACTGAACTTGGATATCCACCTCTTAGTATAGCTTTGCCTTTATGGGTTAAACTGGGTGATAATTTACCACAAATGGTGAGATATGATGAAACATATAAGACTGCTCCGTTATGTTTCTATTCAAATGAACTTATGAAGAATGTGTATCCAATAAGGAAAGGTAATGGACAGAAGTATATTCATTGGGAAAAATTAATAAGTCCTGATGGAAATGGATATATTCAGAAAATCAGGCCTGTCTGGAAGATCGTTTATGATAAATTCAGTGATTATGTAACTAAATATTCAGATGAGGTTTGTTTAAACGAAGATAATAGAAAAAAGTTGTATAATTTATATGATGAAGTACAGAAAATGGTTTATAAATTTTACGAAGATTTATTGGAAAAACAGAAAACGGAGTTGCCATAACTTAATCTTTGTAAAATGTTGTTTGTATAGATTGGATTAATATTGGAGTGTAATCGTTTGAATTAAAAGGCTATAGATTGTAATGTGTCGGAAAACATAGTTTAGTAACACGAATGTAATAGTTGGATATCTAAACTTTAATTTCTATTTTGCGCTCACTTTAAAAAAGAGATATGAAAAGCATATCCTTTCCTTATTATTAATTAAATCTTGAAGAACCATGAAAGTATATCAGACTAACGAAATTAAAAACATTGCCCTCCTTGGTAATGATGGCTCAGGTAAAACCACCCTCACAGAAGCTTTGCTCTATGAGAGTGGTATTATAAAACGCCGCGGCAGAATTACTGCCAAAAATACAGTCAGCGATTATTTTCCGGTAGAACAAGAATATGGTTATTCTGTATTCTCTACTGTATTTCATGTTGAATGGAATGGTAAAAAACTTAATATCATCGACTGTCCTGGAAGTGACGACTTTGTGGGAGCTGCAATGACTGCTCTAAATGTGACTGATACTGCCATACTTTTATTGAATGGACAATATGGTCCTGAAGTTGGAACACAGAATCATTTCCGTTATACAGAAAAATTAGGTAAACCAGTTATTTTCCTTGTAAATCAGCTTGATAATCCTAATTGTGATTTTGATAAAGTACTAGAACAGTTGACTGAGAATTATGGATCTAAAGTTGTTCCGGTTCAGTATCCTTTAACTACTGGTCCTGACTTCAATTCGTTGAGTGATGTACTTTTAATGAAAAAATATTCATGGGGTCCTGATGGTGGAGCTCCTACTATTGAACCAGTTCCTGCAGAGGAAATGGATAAAGCAATGGCATGGCATAAGACTCTTGTTGAGGCTGCAGCAGAACATGATGAAACTCTGATGGAAAAATTCTTTGAATCAGAATCGCTTACAGAAGATGAAATGCGTGAAGGTATACGTAAAGGTCTTGCATCAAGAGGTATGTTCCCTGTTTTCTGTGTATGTGCCGGTAAAGATATGGGAGTCCGTAGATTAATGGAGTTCTTGGGTAATGTAGTTCCGTTTGTGGATGAAATGCCTACAGTTCATAACACACGTGGTGTTCCTGTTCCTCCTGTAGCTGATGCTCCAACTTCACTTTATTTCTTTAAGACAGCAGTTGAACCTCATATTGGTGATGTTCAGTATTTTAAAGTTATGAGTGGAGTCGTTAAGGAAGGTGATGATCTTAATAATGCAGACAGAGGGTCAAAAGAACGTATGGCTCAACTTTATGTTTGTGCAGGTGCAAATCGTGAAAAGGTTGAAGAATTAAGAGCTGGAGACATCGGTTGTACAGTAAAACTTAAGGATGTTAAAACTGGCAATACATTGAATGGTAAGGACTGCGAAAACAGATTTAACTTTATAAAATACCCTAATCCTAAGTATACAAGGGCTATCAAGCCTGTTAATGAAGCCGATACAGAAAAAATGATGGCTATACTTAATCGTATGCGTGAGGAAGATCCTACATGGGTTGTAGAACAGTCAAAGGAACTTAAGCAGATTTTGGTTCATGGACAAGGTGAATTCCATCTTCGTACATTGAAATGGAGACTTGAAAATAATGAAAAATTGGCTGTTCAGTTCTTGGAACCTAAGATTCCTTATCGTGAAACTATTACTAAGGCTGCACGTGCTGACTATAGACATAAAAAACAATCTGGTGGTGCTGGACAATTTGGTGAAGTTCACTTGATTGTAGAACCTTATTATGAAGGAATGCCTCAGCCTGAAATGTATAAGTTCAACGGACAAGAATTTAAAATTAACGTGAAGAGTTCTGAAACTGTTGATTTGGAATGGGGTGGTAAGCTTGTATTTATCAATAGTGTAGTAGGTGGAGCTATCGATACAAGATTTATGCCTGCTATTCTTAAAGGAATCATGAGCCGTATGGAACAAGGACCTTTGACAGGATCATATGCACGTGATGTAAGAGTTATTGTTTACGATGGTAAGATGCATCCGGTAGATTCAAATGAAATTTCATTTATGCTCGCAGGACGTAATGCATTCAGTGAAGCATTTAAGAATGCTGGTCCAAAGATTCTTGAACCTATTTATGATGTTGAAGTGTTTGTTCCAAGTGATAAGTTGGGAGATGTAATGAGCGACATGCAGGGACGTAGAGGTATGATAATGGGTATGAGCAGTGAGAAAGGTTATGAAAAACTATCTGCAAAGGTACCATTGAAAGAAATGTCTAATTACTCAACTGCCTTAAGTTCGCTAACAGGAGGTCGTGCTTCATTTATCATGAAATTTGCAAGTTATGAACTTGTACCAACTGATGTTCAGAATAAACTTATGAAGGAATTTGAAGAACAGGAAAAAGAAGATGCATAACTCATAGTTGTTGTTTTTATAATTAGAGAAGGTCGTATTTATTATAATACGGCCTTTTTTAATTTGTTTGGTTTAAACATTTTATATTAATAATTTGTTATATCTTAAAAATGGAATTTTTCTTAATCCGATAAATTTGATTTTAGGTTATATTTAAGTTATGATATATTTATGTTTTAATTGATTATTTGTTAATTATAATGTTGGTTAATTGTTAAATTTAGAGAAAAGGCGTGTAAAATCTGTTTGATAATTATGATTTTATCAATTAGCTTATTACATTTGTCGACATGAAAAAGTCAACTATTTGGATATTGGGAGTCGTAATGGCTCTGTCTTTTCTTAGCTTGTTATATTTACAGGTAAGTTATATAGAAGAGATGGTTAAGATGCGTCGTGGACAGTTCGAGGAGAATGTCAACCGCAGTCTT
This sequence comes from Phocaeicola sp., assembly GCA_034094155.1. GTDB lineage: Bacteria > Bacteroidota > Bacteroidia > Bacteroidales > Bacteroidaceae > Phocaeicola. Next base: position 17,496 of record JAXEBI010000062.1, on the reverse strand, counting down.
GTTCAGTCTGTGCGCAACCTTGAGTTGGTGGAGACTAAAAAATATTTGGAAGCTGATGCTGCGGCGACGGAACGTGCTGCACGTTTGGCCGAGCAGTTTCAAATAGACAAAAAAAAGGATGATGGAGTGGTAGAGCATCACCAATATAAAATTACCGCTCCCGACGGTACTACTATGTATTCGACATTCGAATTTAAAACTATTACAAACCGTCCGGCAAATGTACCTAAGGTTATTATATCTACAGGTAAGAATATTCAGCAAACTTCGAAGGCGTTGCAAGATATTATAAAAGAAAGATATGTTTATCAGAGAGCTTTGCTTGATGAGGTTATCTATAATATATTGTATACGGCGAGTGATAAACCTTTAAAGGAAAGAATAAACTTTAAACAGTTGGATCATTTTATAAAATCTGAACTGCTGAATAATGGTATTGATTTACCATATCATTTTACTGTTACTGACAGGGATGGTAAAGAAATTTATAGATGTTCGGATTATGTGTATGATGGCGAAAAAATATATTCACGATTATTGTTTGAAAATGACCCTCCTGCAAAGATGGGTTTTGTAAATATATTCTTTCCAACCATGGATGATTATATCTTCAGTTCTGTGAAGTTTATGATTCCATCTATTATATTTACTTTGGTTCTTCTCGTAACATTTATATTTACTATATATATAATATTCCGTCAGAAGAAACTTACAGAGATAAAGAATGACTTTATCAATAATATGACACATGAGTTTAAAACTCCTATATCAACAATTTCTCTTGCTGCTCAGATGTTGAACGACCCGGCTATTGGTAAATCTCCTACTATGTTCAAACATATATCTGGAGTTATCAATGATGAGACAAAACGATTAAGGTTTCAGGTTGAGAAAGTACTTCAGATGTCAATGTTCGAACGTCAGAAGGCAACTCTTAAGAAGAAAGAAATTGATGCAAATGACTTGATAAATGGAGTTATAAATACTTTCAGATTGAAGGTTGAAAGTTGTCATGGTACATTGGATGCTGAACTTGATGCGGAAGATCCACTGATTTTTGTTGATGAAATGCACTTTACCAATGTTATATTCAATTTGCTTGATAATGCTGTAAAGTATAAGCGCTCGGATGTTGACATACACTTGAAGGTAAGGACTTGGAATGAGTCCAGTAAGTTGTATATATCTGTAGAAGACAATGGTATAGGTATTAAAAAGGAAAATTTGAAAAAAATATTTGATAAGTTCTACCGTGTTCATACCGGAAACCGACACGATGTGAAGGGATTTGGTCTTGGACTGGCCTACGTTAAGAAGATTATTACAGATCACAATGGTACTATTCGTGCTGAAAGTGAACTGAATGTCGGAACTAAATTTATTATTGTATTACCTTTATTTAAAGAAGAATAAATATGAGCGAAAAACTACGTATTTTATTGTGCGAAGATGACGAGAATCTTGGCATGCTTTTGAGAGAATATTTGCAGTCTAAAAATTTTGATGTAGATCTTTATTCTAATGGTGAAGATGGAGTTAGAGCTTTCCAGAGAGAAAAATATGATCTTATTATAACAGATGTTATGATGCCAATTAAAGATGGTTTCTCAATGGTGCAGGAAATAAAGCAGATTAATTGCATGGTACCTGTAATATTCCTTACAGCTAAGACACTTAAAGACGACGTGCTTGAAGGATTTAAGCTTGGTGCTGATGACTATATAAGCAAGCCATTTAGTATGGAAGAACTTATCATGCGTATTGAGGCTATTATCCGACGTGTAAAAGGAAAGAGAATCAAAGAAAATACTGTATATAAAATTGGTAAGTTTACATTTGATACTCAAAAACAGCTTCTTACTATTGATGGTAATCAAACAAAGCTTACAACAAAAGAGTCTGAATTGTTGGGATTGTTATGTTCGCATACTAATGAAATACTTCAGCGTGACTATGCATTAAAGAATATTTGGATTGATGATAATTATTTTAATGCTCGTAGTATGGATGTATATATCACTAAGCTTCGTAAACATCTTAAACAAGACAGTAGCATAGAAATCATTAATATACATGGTAAGGGATATAAATTGATAGCTCCAGAATCTGATGATGATGATGTTACAGAGTAATATTTTATATTCTGAATAAGTATATCCTTATATATTATACTTAGATATAATAAAAAAGCCTGAACTCAATGTTCAGGCTTTTTTATTTAACTGAAAAAAATTAATCAGTAATACGTTTGTTGATTGTGATATAAGAAATTAATCCTAAAATAATAAGAACGAATGAAGTTCCTAAAATTGCATTGTTATTAACATTACCTGTAGAGAAGCAAGCAATTAAAATAACAGCACCGATGATAACCAATATCACTCCTAAGTTCTTTAATAAGCTTTTCATGTGTGTCTTCTATTTTTATGGTTTATTCGTTATTGGTTACAAATTAAAGCATAATTCTTTATTTAGGAAAATTATTTAGCTAAAAAAAACAGAAAATGATGTAAATATATGATTTTCTGTTTAGTCTTTGGTATTAGTGAAAATTTTACGTAATACTTCCTGGCTTATTCTTAGTTCTTCTAATGTTAATCCGTTGAGTGCTTCCTTTAATGTCTTGTTGGCTACAAACCTTGCCTTATCTTCAATTTGTTTTCCACTTTTAGTCAGATGTACCAGATTTGTCCTTCTGTCCTTTTTGTCTGATATCCTGACAACAAGATGTTGCTTTTCCATATTGTCAATAAGCCTTGTCATACTTGGCTTATCCTTGAATGTAGCATTACACAGTTCTTGTTGTGTTACTCCGTCCTTTTCCCAAAGAAACAATAGTACTGTCCACTGTTCTGGTGTAATATCTAAGCCATTAATTCTGAAATTTCTTATAAGTTTACGATTTATGGCAGCCGAAACTTTTCCGTTAAGTATGGCAAATATTAACTGAATATCAAAATTGAATTGTTCTATCATATAATTATTGTTTATACAACTATGCAAAGATAGTATGAATCTTGTAATATTATATTTTAAAAGCTAAGTTTTTTGTTGTTTTCAGACTTAAAAATCTTAAAAAAGGAAAAAAGAGGAAGAAATTTAATGTAAATGTTTGTGTATTAGAGAAAAAGTCGTACCTTTGCGCCGCAATTGAAATTTTTTTATTAATAATTTAATTAACGAATAAGTATGAATCAATACGAAACCGTTTTCATTTTAACTCCCGTTTTGTCTGATGCTCAGATGAAGGAAGCGGTAGAGAAGTTCAAAGCTATCCTTACTCAGGAAGGTGCGGAGATCATCAACGAAGAAAACTGGGGATTGAAGAAATTGGCTTATCCAATTCAGAAGAAATCAACAGGTTTTTATCAGCTGATTGAGTTTAAAGCAGAACCATCGGTAATCGAAAAACTTGAAGTAAACTACCGTCGTGATGAACGTGTTATCCGTTTCTTGACTTTTAAGATGGATAAGTACGCTGCAGAATATGCTGCTAAGAGAAGAAATGTTAAATCAACTAAAAAGGAGGAAAATTAATCATGGCACAGCAACAACCAGAAATCAGATATTTAACTCCGCCTTCAGTAGACGTTAAGAAGAAAAAATACTGCCGTTTCAAAAAGAGTGGTATTAAGTACATTGACTACAAAGATCCTGAATTCTTGAAGAAATTCTTGAATGAACAGGGTAAAATCCTTCCTCGTCGCATTACAGGTACTTCTTTGAAGTTCCAGCGCCGTATTGCACAGGCTGTTAAGAGAGCTCGTCACTTGGCTTTGCTACCTTTCGTAACTGATATGATGAAATAATTAAAGGAGGAATAAGTATGGAAATTATTTTGAAAGAAGACGTATTAAACTTAGGCTACAAGAATGACATTGTAACCGTTAAGTCTGGTTATGGTCGTAACTACCTTATTCCGACAGGTAAAGCAGTCATCGCTTCTCCAGCTGCTAAAAAAGTTTTGGCTGAAGAATTGAAGCAGCGTGCTCACAAATTGGAAAAAATTAAGAAGGATGCTGAAGCTATTGCTGAATCATTGAAGGATGTTACATTGACTATCGCTACTAAAGTTAGTGCTACTGGTGTTATCTATGGTTCTGTAGGTAGCATTCAGATTGCTGATGAACTTGCTAAATTGGGTCACAACATTGATCGAAAGATTATTGTTGTTAAAGATGCAGTTAAGGAAGTTGGTAACTACAAAGCTATCGTTAAACTTCACAAGGAAGTTTCAGTTGAAATTCCTTTCGAAGTTGTTGCAGAAGAAGCTTAATTTGCTATCTGTAGATACTTTATAAATTATACCCTTTGGATGAATGTTCATTCAAAGGGTTTTTTTTATTGTCTGTAGTATGATATGATAATGTTTGAGTAGATTTATTTATTATTTGTTTATTATTGTTGTATCTCTACTTATTGAGATAGTTAAATTAGTAAATTATTAATATTGTATTAAGTATAAGCAATAAAAAAAGCCTGATGGATATTCCAACAGACTTTCAATTCTCTCTGATTAATGTTCGTAGATGAATTATTCAGCGCTTTCGCATGCTTTTGTTGAGTCGCAAGCTGCAGAGTCACCACAGCAAGTGCTAGTTGAGTCACAAGCTGGAGTTGCTTCTTCAATAACTGTAGCTGCTACAACTGAATCTGATGCTACTTCTTCTGAGTTAGAAGCTTTGTTACCACCGCAAGATGCGAAAGATACTGCTGCAAATGCAACGAACAAGAATACTAATTTTTTCATTTTCTTTTGCTTTTTTAAATCTGTAATACTTATGTTGTTGTCTTATTTTGACGCTGCAAAGATATAGACTTTTTTAATACGTTGTTCACTTAAAATCGATTTTTTTTTCAAAAAATATGTTTTAAAACCTATTTTTATATTTGGAATAATAATTTGATAAGTTTTCTATGCTTTTTTTATTGAATTTTTATACTCATATAACATTTATAATATGGTCTATTTTCATTTACTCGTTTATTAATATGGAAATATTGACTACCTTTGTAGAAAATATTCAGATATGATAGATACTACAGTTTTTCAGGATAAGAAAGCAGTTTATTATACACTCGGATGTAAGTTAAATTTTGCTGAAACATCTTCCATTGGTAAGACTCTAAAAGATGCAGGGGTAAGAACTGTAAGGAAGGGTGAGAAAGCAGATATTATTGTAATCAATACATGTTCGGTTACTGAAGTAGCCGATAAGAAATGTCGTCAGGCTATTCATAGACTAGTTAAAAGTCATCCAGGAGCTTTTGTTGTGGTTACAGGATGCTATGCTCAGTTGAAACCAGATCAGGTTGCCGATATTGAAGGTGTTGATGTTGTTCTCGGGGCTGAGCAGAAAGGCGAGCTGATAAATTACTTAGGCAACTTGGAGAAGCATTCACATGGCGAAGCCATAACTACAGCTACAAAAGATATCCGTACATTTACTCCATCATGTTCCCGTGGCGACAGAACCAGATATTTTCTTAAAGTTCAAGACGGTTGTGATTATTTTTGTTCATATTGTACAATACCATTTGCCCGCGGACGCAGTCGTAATGGAAAGATTGAAGATTTGGTAAATCAGGCAAAGGATGTTGCTTCTGAAGGTGGAAAAGAAATAGTATTAACTGGTGTTAATATCGGTGATTTCGGTAAGACTACCGGTGAGACATTTTTTGATCTGGTAAAAGCGCTAGATCAGGTTGATGGCATAGAAAGGTATAGAATTTCCTCTATCGAGCCTAATCTTCTTACAGATGAAATTATAGAATACGTGTCACGTTCGAGCAAATTTATGCCTCATTTTCATATTCCATTGCAGTCCGGTTGCGATGAAGTCTTGAAGTTAATGCGAAGAAGATACGATACATCACTTTTTGCATATAAGATAAACAAGATTAAAGAACTTATGCCTGATGCATTTATAGGTGTTGATGTTATTGTTGGTACAAGAGGTGAGACCCCTGAATACTTTGAGAAGGCTTATAATTTTATTAAAGGACTTGACATAACCCAACTTCATGTATTCAGTTATTCAGAGAGACCAGGAACTCAAGCACTCAAGATTGACTACATAGTTTCTCCTGAAGAAAAACACAACAGAAGTCAGCGTTTATTGGCATTATCGGAAGAGAAGACAAAGGCGTTTTATGCACGTCATATAGGTAAAGAGGCAAAAATACTTGTAGAAAAATCAAAGTCAGGAATGCCTATGCATGGATTTACAGATAATTATATTCGTGTAGAACTTAACCATGACGATTCTCTGGATAATCATGTTGTAAAAGTTAAGTTAGGTGATTTCAATGATGATGAGACTTCCCTGAAGGCTGAAATTCTATATTGACAAACCCTTATGTGATGTCCGAATAAACACCATTGTTTATATCAAGAGGAAATCTTATAAGTCCCAAAAGTCTTCTATTGTATTCTTATAAATAATAGCAGTATAAGCAGTTTATAAAGCATAATATAGCCAATTAATACAATTAAATATGTCATATAAGGTATCAATAGTAATACTGAACTGGAACGGAGCAGATATGCTGTCTTCTTTTCTTCCTTCTGTAGTAAAGAACTCACAGGGGGATGATATAGAGATATGTGTTGCCGATAACGGATCTACAGATTCTTCGTGTGAGGTCTTACAGGAACATTTTCCTTCAGTCAGACTCATAAGACTTGATAGAAATTATGGTTTTGCTGAGGGATATAATCAGGCTTTAAAATATGTCTCAGCTAAGTATGTGGTATTGCTAAACAGTGATATTGAGGTCACAGAAGGATGGCTCAGTCCAATAGTTGATTATATGGACCAGCATACTAATGTAGCTGCATGCCAACCTAAAATTTTGAGTTATAGAAACAGACATATGTTTGAATATGCAGGTGCAAGTGGAGGTTTTATAGATAAGTATGGATACCCGTTTTGCAGAGGAAGAATCTTTGATTTTGCAGAAACAGACAATGGTCAGTATGATACTCCCATTGAGATATTCTGGGCTACCGGTGCCGCACTTTTCATACGTAAGGACGTATACGATGAAGTAGGAGGCCTTGATGGCCGTTTCTTTGCTCACATGGAGGAAATTGATCTATGTTGGAGATTATGTTCACGTGGATATAAACTTATGTGCATACCACAGAGTGTAGTTTATCATGTTGGCGGTGCAACATTAAAAAAAGAAAATCCAAGAAAAACTTACCTTAATTTCAGAAACAATCTGTTAATGCTCTATAAGAATCTCCCCTCCGACGAGTTAGGCAGAGTGATGTTTGTCCGTAAGTTACTGGATTTTGTTGCGGCCGTAACTTTCATCATAAAGGGAGATCTGAAAAATGCTAAGGCTGTTATTCAGGCCAGAAAGGATTATAATAAAATGCTTCCAGACTTTAAGAAAGACAGAGAGTATAACCTCATGAAAGCCAAATCAGATAATATACCTACAAGAAATCCGTTTCTATTGGTATGGAAAAATAAAATTTTGGGTATAAAACGCTTTTCTGACTTATCATGATGCTTTTTCAGATTTGCATGTATACTTATATTGTTTTTCACTATACATCATATAAAATACCAAGTGTCCGATATATAGATCAGTTTATAAAAAACAGTCTATGTATCGGACACTTGCTTTATTCTAAAGTTTTATAATTTACTGCCAATAAGTATATTAAACAAGTAAAATAATCAGTAAAGTATAAAAGTATATAAGTAAAGTAAACAAGTAAGGTAAATAGGTAACTCAGGCACAAGTATATATTTATTTTACATGTATAATGTATTATAAATATATTATTGAGTGATTCTATAGTTTATATATTCCATAATTTCTTTTACGTTATCAGGATGAAACCACTTTATTTCTTCATCTCTTTTAAACCAAGTCATTTGTTTTCTTGAGTATATTCTTGAGTTTTGTTTTATTTTTTCTATAGCAAACTGTAAATCCCATTCACCGTCTAAATATTTGATAATTTCCTTATATCCTACGGTGTTTAGAGAATTAAGATTTTTATGTTCATAGACTGATTTAACTTCATCTATCAGACCTTCTTCTATCATGATATCAACACGTTTGTTGATTCTTTCATATAATTCTTCCCTTTCTCTCGACAGTCCGATTTTTATTATATTAAACGGTCTTTCTTTTTTATTTCCCGTTCTGAATGAAGTATAAGTTTTTCCCGTCATATAGCATATTTCAAGGGCATGAATAACTCTTTTGGGATTTTTCAGGTCAACAATAGAATAATACTCAGGGTCTAAGAGTTTAAGTTCATTGCAAAGTTGTTCAAGCCCTTGCTTCTCATACTTTTCCATCATCATTTTGCGTGTATCATCATCTACGGTAGGAATATCGTCTATACCTTTACAAACAGCATCTACGTACATCATAGAACCTCCTGTAAGAAGAATTGTATTCTTTTCCTGAAAAAGACTATCAAGAACTTTAACAACCTCCATTTCATATTGTGCCGCACTATAGTAGTCTGTCAGTTGCAAAGTACCTACAAAATAATGTTTAACTCTTTTCATTTGTTCTGCAGTTGGTGCCGCTGTACCTATTTTAAGGTCAGAATAAAGCTGGCGTGAGTCAGCAGAAATGATAGGAGAGTTGTATGCTTCGGCAATATTCAAACTCAATTCTGTTTTTCCAACACCTGTTGGGCCGACAAGCACTATGAGATTATGTTTGTTCTTACTCATATTCAGAAAATAAAAATCAATATAAAATATACAATGATGAATTCATAATAACGAATTCACAAAGATGAATATACAATTATGAGTTTACAATGAAATGCAAAAAGGGAAAATTCAAAAATACAAATAAAAAAGCGAAGAATAACAGTTCTCTATCAGATCATCCGCTATTCTTCGCCTCAAAAAAATTATAGTTTGATATGATTATTAGTATTTTTCGTCATCATAAGGATTTCCTGTTCCCATATCAAATCCGTCAGCATCAAAATCCTCCATATCAAAGTCCTCATCGCCGTAGAAATTTTCATCAAGGTCGAGAGAAGTATTAGTTGCCATCTGCTCATCGAAATCTATAACCTGTTTAGGCGCATCACCTTCTTTTCTTGAACATATAGCTTTAGAAAGATCTTTTCCGGTAATAATTTCTGATAATTCAATAAAGAAAACACGTTCGGCAAGAGGGTCGAAAACATAAATAAGTTTTTGTTTTTCGTCTTCCAGAAGCTCACTTAGTGGAGTGTCCTTCATAACGTATGTATCTTCCTCCGAGCTGCTGTTTCCCATATCTTCAAGGGTTATCTCAGTTTCCTTTTCCCAGTCTTCATCGCATATAAAGAATGAAGTCATCTGATCATCCTTATAGCCTGTACATTTTAATATAGCCTCGTGAAGATCATAGAAAGAAGCTTCCGAGTCAATCTTTATTTCTCTCAAGAAGTCATCGACTTCATCTGATATGATTCTGAATTTATATACCATATAGTTATAATATTAGTTTTATTTTCGGTAAAGATACAAAAACTTTCATTATCGTATAATACCTCTCTGAGAATTTTCTATAAACGAAATGATATATTCAATTTCAGGACTCATAGGTATTTCCTGTTTTACCTGTTCAAGAGCCTCACTTACATTCTTTCCGCTATTATAAATAATGCGGTAAGTGTTATGAATATTCTCAATCATCTCATTTGAAAATCCTCTTCTTCTAAGTCCCACAATGTTTATACCACAATAGGCAATAGGATCGCGTCCTGCAATAATATATGGAGGAATATCTTTACTGAAACGGCTTCCACCCTGAATCATTCCATAGCCACCAACGCGGCAGAACTGATGCATAAGCACACTTGCACTTATGATTGAATAGTCATCAATTACTATTTCACCGGCAAATTTTGTTGAATTTCCTATAATACATCCATTTCCTATAATTGCATCGTGAGCTACATGTACACCTTCCATAAGCAGGTTATTGCTACCAACAACAGTTTTGCCTTTTGCTGCAGTACCACGGTTGATAGTAACATTTTCACGTATAGTATTATTGTCACCGATTTCAGCAGTAGTTTCCTCTCCTTTAAATTTAAGGTCCTGAGGAATTGCTCCAATTACAGCACCTGGAAAAATCCTGTTATTATTTCCTATACGTGATCCATATAGTATATTTGCATTAGGCATTATAGTATTGTTATCACCAATTACTACATTCTTATCGATAAACACAAACGGACCTATTTCAACATTTTCTCCTATCTGTGCTTCAGGATGTATGTATGCTAAAGGACTTATCATATTTTATTATTATTTGTTTTTTACTATTTGGGCCATGAATTCTGCTTCACAGACAATTTTCTCACCTACAAACGCATAACCTTTCATGGTAGAGATACCTCTTCTTATAGGAGCCAATAATTCTACCCTAAATATAAGAGTATCACCCGGAACCACTTTCTGACGGAATTTTACGTTATCAATCTTCATGAAATAAGTAGAATATCTGTCGGGCTCATCAACGGAATTAAGTACAAGAAGGCCTCCTACCTGAGCCATTGCTTCAATTTGCAGGACTCCTGGCATAACTGGCTCCTCAGGAAAATGTCCCTGGAAGAAAGGTTCATTCGAAGTAACATTCTTTACACCAACGATATGGTTTGCACCCATAGCAATAACTTTGTCAACCAGTTGGAAAGGATATCTGTGAGGTAACAGTTCACGGATACGGTTTACATCCATAAGCGGCTCTTCGTTACAATTGTAAACAGGAGCCTGAATTTCATGTAGTCGGATTTCCTTTCTTAACTGTCTTGCAAACTTATTGTTGATGGTATGTCCCGGACGGGTAGCAATGATACGTCCTTTTATAGGTTTACCTATAAGCGCAAGGTCACCTATAATATCAAGAAGCTTGTGTCTTGCAGGTTCATTTGGCCAAACCAATGGAATATGATTAATATATCCCAGATGAGTTGCGTCCATATGAGGAACCTTCATGACATCGGCCAACTTATCAAAGTTTTCCTGTGTCATTTGTCTTTCGTATATCACTATAGCATTGTCAAGGTCTCCACCTTTAATCAAACCAGCGTTAAGAAGAGGCTCAATTTCTCTTACAAAGACGAAAGTCCTTGCAGATGCTATTTCTGTAGGGAAATCAGCCATATTCTCCAAAGTAGCAAACTGATTTGTAAGAATATGTGAGTCATACGAAATGAGAGTATTTATGCTGAATCTGTCATCAGGTAGAACTGTGATTGAAGAGCCTGTAGCTTCATCACGGAATTCTATCTTTGACTTTATTATATAATAGTCTTTTGGTGCAGACTGTTCTTCTATACCTACGCGCTGGATGCATTCTACGTAAGCCTTTGCACTACCGTCCAATATAGGAAACTCTGGACCGTTTACTTGTATTAAACAGTTGTCTATACCGGCAGCATACAATGCAGCCATGGCATGTTCGATAGTGCTTACCTTTACACCATTTTTTGCCAGCACTGTGCCACGAGTAGTATCCACTACATTTTCGGCTACGGCATCTATTATTGGTTGTTCATCGAGGTCGATACGCTGAATCTTATACCCGTGATGTTCTGGGGCAGGGTTGAATGTCACTGTAAGCTTTACTCCAGTATGAAGTCCTTTGCCGTTTAGTGAGAAACTGCCTTTTAATGTCTGTTGTTTCAACATGGGCTTATTTGTTTATTTGTTTTTTTAATTCTTCTAATTCTTTTTGAAGCTTGCCTAATTCCACATACATATCCGGGAGTTTTTTATAGATAGCGGCCGAGCGTGCAAACTGTTTAGGCTCGATTGCCGGATATCCCATGAGCGATACTCCGGATTTTGTGTTGCCTGGTATACCGGACTGTGCTCCTACTGTAACCCTGTCACCTACTTTAATATGTCCGGCTATACCCACTTGTCCGCCAAACATACACCATTCACCGATTTTTGCAGAACCGGCAATACCTACCTGAGATGCCATTACAGTATTACTTCCAATTTCAACATTGTGTGCAACCTGAACAAGGTTGTCAAGTTTAACTCCTTTATGTATAATTGTAGCCCCCATTGTAGCACGGTCTATACATGTATTTGCACCTATTTCCACATCATCTTCAAGAATAACTATACCAATTTGCGGAATCTTTTCGAATCCTTGTGCAGACGGAGCAAAACCAAATCCGTCGGCTCCTATTACGCTACCTGCATGAAGTATACAATTATTTCCTATAATGCAGTCATGATAAACAGTGACATGAGGATAAATTATGCAGTTATCGCCTATTTTTGCATTACATCCTACAGTTACATGAGGGTGAATATAAACATTATTTCCTATTACGGCACCGTCTTCTATACATGCAAACGGACCCACATAGCAACCTTCACCTACTTTTGCACTTTGAGATATTGAGGCCAGCGAGTCAATACCCGTTTTTTTAGGACGGCTCATTTCATAAAGTGTAAGAAGTTTTGCAAGGCTTTCGTATGCATTCTCCACTTTTATAAGTGTAGCCTTAATCTCATGTTCAGGTTCAAAGTCTCTGTTTACAAGTACTATTGAAGACTGAGTCTCATAGATGTAATTAGTATACTTTGGGTTAGATAAAAACGACAATGCTCCGGGCACACCTTCTTCAATCTTTGCAAAGGTATGAACTGTAGCGTTTTCATCTCCTACAATAACTCCTTGGATATATTCTGCAATTTGTTTAGCCGAGAACTCCATAATTACTATCTTTTGTTCCTTTTTATATCTTTTTTTTCGTTAACTATTGATACCCTGTAAGGGCATTGCTCTTGTTAATTATGCAAATTACGTATTTTTTTTTTATATTTCAGAGTAAAATCCGATTTTTTTACTCTAATCTACTACTAAATGTATGATTTAGACCTTAAAAAGGACAAAAAAAGGTAGTTGCATACTTACTAAGTGTGTATGCAACTACCTCGTTTTTTTCAACAGAACCAAAGCCGTGACAACTATTTCTACATATAAAATTCTTACATAAAAAGTCTTTTATATAAAAGCTGTTGTTTGCAGTAAAGATTTATACAAACAATACTTTTTGTCACAGAATAGCTTTCAGTTGTTCTGCCATCTGCAACTGTACTTTGTGAGCTTCTTCACCTGCAACTTTTGCGAAGTTTTCAGTCTTGTCGGCATATATGATTGCACGGCTTGAATTTACAATAAGTCCGCATTCTTTAGTCATACCATATTTGCAAACTTCTTCTAAAGAACCACCCTGAGCACCGATACCAGGAACGAGCAGGAAGTGGTTAGGAACGATTTTACGGATATCTTCAAACATACGTCCCTGTGTTGCGCCAACAACATACATCATATTTTCATCGTTTGCCCATTCCTGAGACTTGCGTAAAACCTTCTCGAAGAGACGTTCACCAGTTTCGTCAGCTGTCAGCTGGAAGTCGTGTGATCCCTTGTTTGAAGTTAGGGCAAGCAGAATAACCCATTTTCCATTGTAAGTAAGGAAAGGAGTAACGCTGTCTTCACCCATATAAGGAGCAACGGTAACAGAATCAATATCAAGTTCTTCGAAGAATGTGCGTGCATACATAGCTGAAGTATTTCCAATATCACCACGTTTTGCATCAGCTATAATGAACTGGTCTGGATAATTGTTCTTGATATACTCTACTGTCTTTTCGAAAGCTATCCATCCCTTAACACCCATACTTTCATAAAAAGCAAGGTTAGGTTTGTATGCTATACAGTAAGGAGCTGTTGCGTCAATAATAGCTTTATTGAAAGCAAAGATAGGATCTTCTTCAGAAAGAAGATGTTCTGGTATTTTTTTGATATCAGTATCAAGTCCTACACAAAGGAAAGACTGTTTTTTCTTGATATTTTCTATAAGTTCGAGCTTATTCATAATCTTAAAGATATAATAAATTATAATTTAATACATATTATACATATACATTGTATACATTGCCTTAAAAGCCTGTATAACAGATAATCTGCGTGCATTTTATTACAGTTCGCTTTCTTTCAGGCGTTCTGCATTTTCGGCTACTATCAGGTGATCTATACAATCCTGAATATCACCGTCCATAAATGCACTCAGATTGTAGATAGTATAGTTTATTCTGTGGTCAGTAATACGCCCTTGCGGATAATTATAAGTACGGATCTTAGCCGAACGGTCGCCTGTACTCACCATAGTTTTTCTTTTAGACGCGATATCATCTATATATTTCTGGTGCTCTTTATCGTAGATAAAAGTACGAAGACGTGAAAGTGCGCGTTCCTTATTCTTAGGCTGGTCGCGTGTTTCGGTACATTCAATTAGAATTTCCTCTACCACCCCGGTATTCGGGTTCTTCCAGTTATATCTCAGTCGTACTCCAGATTCCACTTTATTTACATTCTGTCCTCCGGCACCACCGCTTCGGAATGTATCCCATTTAATTTCACCTTCATTTATTTCCACATCAAAAGGTTCAGCTTCAGGAAGTACGGCTACAGATGCGGCTGATGTATGTACTCGTCCCTGGGTCTCGGTTGCGGGCACACGTTGTACACGGTGTACACCCGATTCATATTTCAGTGTACCATACACCTTGTCTCCGGTAACAGAACAGATGATTTCCTTAAAACCTCCGGCTGCACCTTCGTTTGCACTCGAAACTTCCAGTTTCCAGCCTTTAGATTCACAATATTTTGAATACATACGGAACAGGTCGCCGGCAAATATAGCAGCCTCGTCGCCACCGGTACCGCCACGGATTTCCAGAATAGCGTTTCTGTCATCCTGAGGATCGGCTGGAACAAGCAGAAGTTTAATCTCCTCTTCCAGTTCCGGGATCCGTGCCTCGCAGGCAGCAGCTTCTTCGCGGGCCATTTCCTTCATTTCAGGGTCGCTTTCGTTCATCATCATTTTGGCCTCTTCCAGACCGTTGATGCACTGCAGGTATTCCTTGCGTGCATTCATGATGTCGCCCAGTTCCTTATATTCCTTTGTAAGTTTTACATATCTTTTCTGGTCTGATATCACGTTCGGGTCAGTAATCAGTGTAGATACTTCTTCAAAACGTGATACCAGTCCTTCAAGTTTTTCCAGTATGGTGTTATTTTCCGCCATTTAAATCTTTTTGTTTTGTTTTTTTACCACAATCTGCCGTCAACCAGTAATGTTATAGGTATACCAATCAGGACTAGTCCAATAATAAAAGTGATAAGACATCTTTTCCAATTTTTGAAAAAATAGTCAATCTGGTCTTTTCCGTCAAGCCAATATCCGAAGAATATACCGCCAGACTCTCCTCCTATCAGATATCCTGACGTTTTTATTATAGGTATGTCGTTTGTATCTCCAAAACCTATAATAAATGTAGCTGCTATGAATAATAATGCAGCCAGAACAGTTATTTTTATTGACTGCTTTTTGTTTTTCTTTTTATTGTCCATAAGCATTAAGTTTTATTACCATAGCCTTCCATGCATAATAAATGTAAGTACAATACATACCAATAACATTAACAATATATAACTGGTATGCTTTTTCCAAGTCCATTTCTTGCCGGATACGAACTCTGTGTACATACTACCTGCATAGGTCGGAAATCCAAATCCTAAATATTTTATTACAGGTAAATCAAATTCTATACCTATTAAAAGACATACAATACCAATAATCAATATGATTACAGGAACAAGGCATCCATTCTTTTTATCCTTTTTATTGCTGTCCATAAGCACCACTGTCTAAGTGTCACCACAATTTACCGTATAGTATAAAACATACAATAGCAGCAATCAGTAGCATAAGAAATGAAACGAGAATATGTTTCAGGGGACTCCATTTCTTCTCTTTACCAGTGTATTGGCTGTACATAGTACCGCCGTATGCTGGTATCAGGAATCCTAATACATAAAGTATATGGATATCATATGCTAATCCTATACAAAAACTTATTATGCCTGCAGCTAAGAAAGCTAAAGGTATAAGGCATCCTTTCTTTTCTTTTTCCATAGGCTTTGTGGTTAAATTAAATTTTAGTATCTGAATTCTCCGAATTCGCTCTTGATAATCAATTCCTTGGAACCGTTGCTTTCTTCTATGCGACCGATAATCTGTGCGTCGATGTTGAACGATTTGCTGATTTCGATAACCTGTTCAGCATGTTCAGGAGAAAGATATACTTCAAGACGGTGTCCCATGTTGAATACCTTGTACATTTCGTCCCAGTCAGTACCGCTCTGTTCCTTGATAGTGCGGAACAATGGAGGAACAGGGAAGAGATTATCCTTAACCACGCGGCAGTTGTCGCCTACGAAGTGCAGAACTTTAGTCTGTGCACCACCCGAGCAGTGAACCATACCGTGGATTTCAGGACGGAGAGCATCAAGCAGTTTCTTCACTACAGGTGCGTATGTACGGGTAGGAGAGAGAACCAGCTTACCTGCGTCAAGTGGAGAACCTTCCACAGAGTCAGTCAGCTTCAGATTACCGCTGTAAACCAGGTCTTCAGGTACAGCCTTGTCGTAGCTTTCAGGATATTTCTCTGCAAGATATTTTGAGAATACGTCGTGACGCGCGCTTGTCAGACCGTTGCTGCCCATACCGCCGTTGTATTCCTTTTCGTAAGTAGCCTGTCCGTAAGATGCGAGACCTACGATTACGTCGCCCGGACGGATGTTTGCATTGTCAATCACGTCTGAACGCTTCATACGGCAAGTCACTGTACTGTCCACGATGATAGTACGAACCAGGTCGCCAACATCGGCAGTCTCGCCACCTGTAGCATAAACGCCTACACCCATTTCGCGGAGTTCGGCAAGCAGTTCGTCAGTACCGTTGATGATAGCTGAGATGACTTCTCCCGGAACGAGCAGTTTGTTACGTCCGATAGTTGAAGAAACAAGTATGTTGTCAACAGCTCCTACGCAGAGCAAGTCGTCGATGTTCATGATTAGAGCATCCTGTGCTAGACCTTTCCATCCAGACAAGTCGCCTGTTTCTTTCCAGTACAGATATGCCAGTGATGATTTTGTTCCCGCACCGTCTGCGTGCATGATGTTGCAGTATTCAGGGTCTCCGCCAAGAATATCAGGAATTATTTTACAGAAAGCCTTAGGGAAAATACCTTTGTCAATGTTTTTGATAGCGTTATGTACATCTTCCTTAGATGCCGATACGCCGCGCTGCATGTATCTTTGATTACTCATGAGTGATGATATATTATAAATTATAATTTTCAAAATCGATTTGATTTGCAAAAATACTCAAAATCTGATATATATCAAAGTTGGCAGGCGGTAAATTAGTGCTTTGGTATGTGAGTTTTTGTGAGTTATGTGTGGTAAAATATGTGGCGACTGTTAAAGTTGTTGCTTTTATTGTGTTTGCAAAAGGAAAGCAAATTAGATGTGTAGCTTGCGTAATGCAATGGTAAGCGCTTATTTTATAACTTGATATTATTTGATGTTTATTCAGAAAAATGTGAATTGTTAATAGTGACTCTTTGTTAT
>JAXEBI010000061.1:0-2228 GCA_034094155.1 Phocaeicola sp. | reverse complement strand
CAGAATAAGTTCTCCCGACTCCGTTTGGGTTCTTGACTCTAACCGTTGTCAGATAACACGCTGGCGCATCTCAAATGGTAATGCGGAACGTGTGGAAGAAATACCTTTGGATGACAGACTCATACGTACTCTGGACTTCTGCAAGACCGCTGATGGATTTCTGGTAACAGACTATACCGGCAATTACCGTTATCATGTACTTGATCAGTGTGGAAAAATCATACAAAGTGTTGGCCATGTACCGAGTGAAAAACAAGGAAGACATTTGCCTGACAGAGGCAGTAAACTTTATACCTTTACACTTACTGGATTACCTGTAAAGTGTTATGAACTTAGCAAGCCTGTCTGTGGAATCTGTGTGGATGAAGTACAGAAATCATTTTTTGCAACGGACGTATTTACAGATAAGCTGATAACTGAATTTGATTTAAAGAATTAGTGAGTTCACATAATGAATACGACATATATATTTAAAAAAAAGAAGATCATCAGGATAGGAGTACTGGTTGCTTGTATACTTCTTACAGTAATATATGTAATCTTGATATACCATTTTTATCAGCAGCGTGAGCAGGCGTGGAACAGGCATGCTAAAGCAGCCTTTCTTGAAGCAGTTGGAAACGAAGTGAAGAAATTGGATAAGATTGAGAAAGATGGTTCCTATACTGCCACTTCTTTATTTCAGCAAATGGCCTTGGAAGCTGATATCCCAGATTCTGTGGTGATTACATTACAAGGTGGAACTCATGTTTTTCATCTTCCTTTACACAGGCGTAAAAACGCTTATTTTAAAGATGGAGATAGGAATATTTATCTCAGCTTAATTCTTGAGAAATATCCATTTCTTTCTGATTCCTTGTACTATGCCTGGGATAAGCAGTTGTTATTATACGATATAAAAGCAAAAACAGCGGTCTGTTCCAGAATAACCGATTTATCAGGAAAAGTTTCAACCTCTTGTTCGGGAACATTGGAAGAGTTTACTCCAACTCCATCGGATAGTCTGGTTTCTACCTATTTGGGATATCGTCTGGAGATGGAATTATCCGGTTATATTTCTTATTCCTGGTGGAGCCTTCTCCCGAAAGGAATTGTTATAACTGTTGTCCTTCTTTGGTGTATGTATATTTTCTTCTTGTTATTTTACAACAGACTGAATCAGTATGTTTCGAAACGAACTGTGATAGAAGAGAAAATAGTCGAAAAAATGCCTCTTCCAGTCAAATCGCACGATACGACCAGACATATTTCAAATATCCGTGTCTACAGACTGGAGCACGATGTGTTTTTTGATGCCGAACAGCGTTTGTTTTGTAATGATAACGGTGTTATTGATAAACTTTCCCCTGCTATGTCTGTGCTGTTGGAGCACTTTCTCAAAGCATCCGACCATACTTTGACCAAATATGAGATTTATCAGATTATGGGTAAAGACCTTGAAGAATATTCATTGGACAGTTTTTATAAAATGATTGAACGCTTTAGGAAGAAGCTTAAACAGTTTTCATCTGTTACGTTGCATAGTGACGGAAACGGTGCTTATCGTCTGATTCTCCCTTTGGAATCAACTGACATGAACTGACATGAACTGACATTTGTTGATTGTATGTGTCTGTGTTATAGTGTGTTGTGTTTTTGCTATGGTTCGAGTCCCTGAATACTCCTTGATAAATACATTTTTATTCATAATTTTGCCATAACAAAATTTAAATTTTATTGAAATGAAAAGAACATAAGTTTTATTAACGGCTATCGTTATCTGTACAGTGGGTACAGTTGTGTTTCTACATTCTCTAAAGAAGACAGAATACAATATTTTAATGCAGAATGTAGAAGCCTTAGCTGGTGGAGAAAATTTAACTCCGATTCATTGTGTGGGATCGGGATGTGTCGATTGCCCAATTAACGCAGTAAAAGTAAAATATGTTATGTCCGGTTGGAGTTTTAACGAATAAGTTACTCTTGAACTTATGGAAATAAAGCATTCAATTGTTTATGGCCTCATAAAGATATCATTTATCTGTCTCTTGTTTTTTGCCATGTCCTGCCAGAAAAATGACCGTGCAAAGGTTGAGTCTTTGGTCAAGGAATGGAATAACAAGGAAATTCGTTTCCCCGAAAATCCTGTATTTACGCGCTACGTAACAGATACGATTCCTTATAGGATTCCCAAGACCGACTACAAGGTAGTGGTCTTTGTTGACTCTGTAGGCTGTATCAGTTGCAAG
>JAXEBI010000060.1:0-2285 GCA_034094155.1 Phocaeicola sp. | reverse complement strand
CAGAATAAGTTCTCCCGACTCCGTTTGGGTTCTTGACTCTAACCGTTGTCAGATAACACGCTGGCGCATCTCAAATGGTAATGCGGAACGTGTGGAAGAAATACCTTTGGATGACAGACTCATACGTACTCTGGACTTCTGTAAGACCGCTGATGGATTTCTGGTAACGGACTATACCGGCAATTACCGTTATCATGTACTTGATCAATACGGCAAGATAAAACAGAGTGTAGGAAGTATTCCTACTGAAAAAAACATATCAGATGAAAACAGTATGGCTTTGGCACAGGCATGGCGCAGTTTTATGGATTATAATCCGAAGAATGGTGTGCTGGCAATTGTAACACAACTTGGAGAGGTTGTCGAGTTGTTTAATCTAAAGACCGGAGAGCATCATGTCTGTTATGGTCCTGGAGGAGAGCCTGTGTTTTCAATCGCTCAAAGCGAAGCCATTCCCAAAGGTATCAAAGGCTTTAATGACGTGGTAGTTTCCGATTCTTGTATCTACACCGTTTTTGACGGCATTTCGTTCAAAGACCGTATACGTGAGTTCCGCTCTGGTAAGAAACAGCCGGAAGGTGGAAAGTATGTCTATGTGTTCGGTTTTGATGGCAAACAGAAAGAAAGGATTGAACTTTTTAATTCTGCCTTTGGTCTGTCTGTATTAGAAGGAGAGTTGTTGACCACAAGCACAGATGCTGATGTTCCTTTATATGTTTATCAATGAAATGTCAGCTGGTATCCCATGCCTCTGACAGCCTTTATATTTATACCGAAGTCTGTTAAATCTTTTCTCAATTCTTTGACTGAATGATAGATTCTGTCTTTAAACTCCGGAGATTCGCTTTTTAATCCATATGAATTATATATTTCTTTATATTTTAAAAAGAAGGACTCACTTTTTAAGAATAAACTAAAAAATCTCAATGATTCTCCTTTGAGAATCACTGTTTTTTCTCCTTTCTTGAGAAGGCAATTATTTTCATCCCAAAGCAAATCCTTATTTATGATTATCCATTTGGTATTGTCGGCTGTTCTTGTTTCGGTTTCAATGAGGCAATGTTTTGGCATATTTGTTTTTCTTCTGTAAATATAGGCAGATAAACCTACTATGCTCAGTAAAAGTAATATATACAATGTAGTGTTTCCTATAAGGACATTGAACGGCAAATATACGTATGCCTTTAATGTGATGTCATTTTCTTTTTTGTTGTCTTTACTGTATATTTTCTCATGTATAATCCTTATACCTTTTAGGGATTTCAGTTCGCCGCGGCTTATGGTTTTTCCGTTGTATGTGTAACTGATGGACGTATTCAGGTTAAGCCCTTGTCTTTTAACTTCTTCCCTGAAAATGCTGTCAAGTCGGTGTCTGCATGAATCTTCCGTAATAAGAAAAAATTGGTAAACCCAGTCCATTTTGTCATCGGCAGAAACAGAATTGGGTGAATATTGGGAATCGTATTCGAAAGTGATTCTGGTAATGAAATTCTTCGTTTCTTTATCAATGGCTGAAAGAAATGCGATTTTACTTTTATCACTGATGTTTTCTTTGTTTTTTATAAATGAGGAACATACTATACAGAGTATAAAAATCAGATAAGTAATTGTCAATCCTATAGACCTGATGCTGTT
The DNA here is from genome assembly GCA_034094155.1 of Phocaeicola sp. GTDB lineage: Bacteria > Bacteroidota > Bacteroidia > Bacteroidales > Bacteroidaceae > Phocaeicola. The sequence goes on along the minus strand of JAXEBI010000060.1, from coordinate 650 downwards.
TTTTTTCATATTTCCTGTATGCTGAATCTGAGAAAATTCTGAGAATTTATATGCTAACCATTTGAATATTAGTTATTTATCAATCCATCAGAATTCTTTCAGTTTTTATTCTTTATTTTTTTATTACTTTTGTCGCAAAAGTAACAAATATAATCAAATGAAAAAAAAAGTAATAAAAGTATTTGTAATACTAATCCTATTTTTTTGTGGAACATATTGTTTTTATAGTTCAAACATCAAAAATGCGTCTCTTAATTTAAGTGAGCTTGCTATTCATAATATAGAAGCATTGGCACAATATGAAGGTATTAATTACGCTTGTATTAATAATGGTGATATAGACTGTTATGGAAGAAAAGTAAAATTTAAAATAGAGAATCTGAGCTTTGGCTATTAATTTTATAGATTGAATCCGGTATATGAGAAATACTATTGTGATATTATTTTCTTCTTTGTTTCTTTTTTCTTGCTCAGATGATAAGAAACATGATATTGAAGTATTGGTCAATGAATGGAATAACAAGGAAATTCGTTTCCCCGAAAATCCTGTATTTACGCGCTACGTAACAGATACGATTCCTTATAGGATTCCCAAGACCGACTACAAGGTAGTGGTCTTTGTTGACTCTGTAGGCTGTATCAGTTGCAAG
>JAXEBI010000059.1:0-8321 GCA_034094155.1 Phocaeicola sp. | reverse complement strand
CGAAATAACGTAAAAATTTCCCGAATAGATTTTAATGTTGAAAATGCTAAACAAAAAGCACTCTTATTATTTGATATTACAATCTTTCATTATCATATTGTAAGATAAATTCTATATAAGAATTAGATAAAGTAGGTATTAAATAACAAAACAACATACAGGCAGTAATCCTATATTAATCACAATATTTTCATAGTATACATTAATAATGCAAATTCATAATTTAATTGCAAATCATATTTGAATATTTATAACATAGCATTTAATATATCTGTACTGTTCAATACATTCTGATCATGGTTGATTCACAATTATATACATTACAATTATTGTATTTCTTAATTATAATGTATTCATATGAGTTTCTATAGAAAAACTTGTTTCCTGTTCCATATTTTTACTTCTGAAATCTATTCGGGAAATTTTTACGTTATTTCGCAATGTGTAATGAACGAAATAAAGGCTTGTGAAAGGCTTTTAAATAAAACTGTGTAATCAAAAACAAATTGTAAAATAATAAATTCTCAAAGTAGTATGTGCTTTATAAAAAAGTAGTCAAGTGGTTATTGCAAAGATAATTTGACTGCTTTTTGTATTGTCGTATGATATTTATTAGGATAGATAACATTATTTACTAACAATTAAATTTTATGGAAATGGAAAAAAATTATGTAGCTCCAGTTGTAGAAGTTATGGAGGTTGAAGTTGAAAAAGGATTCGGTGATAGCTATGCCGGTGATGGAGGTGTAAATCCGGGAATTGATCCTCTTTCTATCGATTAATGAATGAACTAAATTAATATTAATTTAAATTATTTTAAAAATGAAAGCGAAACATTTATTTCCAGTAATGGCATTACCTTTGCTTTTCTCTTGTACTCAGGAAGAACTTGTAGCTCCACAGGGAAATGATAATGGTGATGTAACATTGCAGAACCGTATCAAAGTCGGTAAAATTGCATTTACAGGAGATCAGAAACCTGGCTCTCGTTTTGACTTTGGAAAAGCACAATGGGAAAACGGAGACATGTTCAGACTCTTCCTTATGGATGAGTGGAATGAAACAAGTTGTGAATGGGGAAAACAAGATGGTGGTGAACAAAACAATGCCAACAATACCCACTTCATGGAACAGCAGGTATGGAACAAGATGTACAATGTCGTAAACCGTTTCTCAACAAACTTCCCTTATACTTATAATGCAAGTGAAGGCTTGTGGGAAAACGATGATGCCGTAACAGAAGGTAACTACTTTGCTGTAGCTCCGGCAGTAGGTGGCAAGCAGAAAGAAATTCTTGATGCTGTTAAGAACAGACGCGATGTTTGGGTTTACATCAATCCGGTTCAGAAATTTGATGATGTGAAGGTTAAAACAAAAATGTACGATGGTGTTGAAGAAAACCAGTTCTTCTTGGGTTATACTCAAATCTATCGTAATAATGAAGCAAATGATGATGATGTTCTTCAGTTGCCTCTTCAGATGCGTCCAATATTGGCAAACATCGACTTGACTATCCATAATGTTGACGAAAAGCCATTTAAGGTTGAAAAACTTGTTATCAGTAGGAAAGATGGCAAGCCAATGCCGACAATCGCTTATGTAAGACCTTGTAATAATACTCCTAAAGACTTCCAGGCTCGTCAGGATGATGCCAACTCATACTACAACCAGCAATGGAATAAGATGGCTACTCAGACTAATCTTGATAAGTTCCAGGCTCGTTATCCTGAATTGTGCTTAGGCCACGAATTCCACAGTACTCCAGTATGGCAGAAAGAAAAGACTTACAATGATTGGGCACCTGCTTTTGCTCAGCCATTTGTTGTTGATGAATATAAAGATAATTGTGGTAAAACAATTACTGATAATTATTGGACAATTGATTCATGGACTCGTACAGCTGCACGTTCTGTAGTAGACTACTCTTATCCAGGTGAAGAGGGATTTACACCATATGCATGTGAAGGTGAAATAGCTAAAGTAGCTTACGAATATGTAATCGACTTTACAAACGAAAAAGGTGAAGGCGTTATATTGAACAATGGTGATTGGATTCGTCCATTCATCGCATTGCCACATGATATGTATATGCGTGAATATTCATTCACTGTTTATGGTCAGCAATATGATGCACCTTATGATAGTTGGAATGAAGGTATTATAATCCCTAATGAAGGTGACTATGATAATGGTTTTGTTGATGTAGATGAAACAGATGGCTCATTTACATTACCTGATGTAGACCCAAGCACAGAAGCTTCATCTATTAAAGCAAAGATTGAGTTTGATGACTTCAGAATATCAAGAAGTCGTATTGTTCAGACTGCAAGCGCAGGTGACTTGTTGAACCATCTTGAGTCTTATTTTGGTAAGAATGGTGACTTCAATACTACAAAGAACGAAATCTTCTACGTTGAAACTCTTGGTGACTTCGTTATGACTAACGAACTTGTAGATTATGTACAGAACTTGTATAAAGCTTATGGCGTAGATTGTGGTAGCAAGGCATTTATATACTTCACAGAAACTAAGGGAGTTAACGGTGAAGGTAATATCGTATTCCCAGCTAACTTGACTAATGATCACGCAATTGACTTGTTCTACTATAGCAAGAAAGTTGATATCGTTAACCAGGGTACTCAGGTAATCGAAAAGCCTATTATCTACGACTACAACGAAAGTACTCCTAAGTTCTACGATACATTGATTAAGAGTACATGGTATGGAGATATCTTCAACGACGGTATCGACTTGTATGACAAGATTGAACCATTCATTGCAGATAACTTGTTCGGAGGTATTGGTTCAATTACAAATGAAGGTAACCTTACAATTAATGAGGTTATTGTAGATGCTTCAAATAATGGTGATGCGATTTATAATGTTGATGGTGCAACACTTAATATTATTAATTCAGCAATTGTTGGCGGTAAGTCTGATAAAGCTACAGTTCATAATGCCGGAACTTTAAATCTTGAGGCTTCAATAATCTTAGGCAACATTACTAATGATAATATTGTAAATGTTGAAAAAGGCGTAGTTATGACACAAGTAACACATAAAGTTTTAAATAATAATGTATGTGTTGGATGTCCTACTGGAAATGCTAAATTCTCTATCAATGCAGGTGCATACTTCTATTGTCCAGAAGTAGTTAACGGTAGCCAGACTATTGCTGAATCTAAGGGCGAAATTCTTGTAGCTAAGGGTGCTGAAGCTTACTTCAGTGGTAACAACTATGGTACAATCACTGTAGAAGGTAAATTGATTCCATATTTCGCAAGTTATGATCAAGCAGGTAATTTAACTAATGAAATCAATGGTATAATCAATGTACAGAATGGTGGTCACTTAATGTATAATAATAGTACTGAAAGTAGATCTAAAGAGATTATAAACAATGGTATTATTTATGTTAAAGGTATAGCACATGTCTTGATTAATGGTGGTAATGGTATAATTGATGTTACAGAAGCTAATGTTGAAAATGGATATGAAGTACGTTCTTTAGATATGGAAAATCAATATTTCCGTTACTGTCTGACAGGTGGAGATGGCGTAACTTTTGCTACTCTAAAGAAGATAGTATCCGAACAGAACCTCTATAAGAATCCATTTATACTCGAAACTACTGCAGGCGTGACAACACAACATGGATTAATCCGTGAAAATATTGGTTATAATGTTAATGTTGCTAAGATTAAAGTTAATCCTGGTACAGAATTGATAATTGACGGTTCTTGGCCATTAACAATAGCTAATAACTCAGGTCTTGGTGCTTCTTATGAATCTCTATATGTTGCTGCTGGTGGTAAATTAACAGTTCCAAATAAAAAGGAATTTAAATATGATAACCTTTTTGACAGAGATGAAGTATATGTAGTTATTGATGGTGTAATGAGAGGCGAAAATAGTTCTAGAATAACAAAGAATGAGCCAAAAGCACATGTTGTTGTTAATGGTAAAGGTCGTCTTGAATATGCCGGAAGTATCGATAGCTATTTCTTACAGTGGGAAAAAGGTACAATTGCCGGATGGCCTAATGAATATTAATTTTATTCTTGTTCTATAAAAAAGAGGGTGTATTACTAATACACCCTCTTTTTGTATACTGTACGCTCAACATGAGTATTTGTCTTAGTCTAAAAAAGGTGGTTCTTCTGTAATTTAGTTGAAGCATAGTTCACTAAACACCATCTTTTTTCTTAGGAGATTTAGGGAGGCCTTCCCGTACATCATCCTTTTTATAACTTTCAGCTTATTTACGAACCCTTCAACGATACCATTAGAGATGTCGAATAATACGGCATTTTGTACAGCCTTGATATCAAGACTAATTCCATAAGCTAATGTCTTCAGTTCTTTGATGCAGGAGCTCCTATAAGTATCAAGCCAAGTCAACAAGTTGTTAACATCTGTGCCCATTATAGTCTTATAGAACGAACCAGCAGCAGTATAAATTTCTCTGAATCAGTCTAAAGTCATCAGCTGATCTATAAGGTGTTCTTCCTTTGTATCTAACATCCTTGCTCTGAGACTTTTCTCCACGATATGGGCTATCTGGCGGATAGGGACAAGCGGTTCTCTTTTTAATGCTATCACTTTAGCAGCCTTCTTCTGCGTCTCCTTCACCTTCTGTTTGGTCTTATAACCTCTGCGTCCATCAGAGAGATACCGGTAATGGTAGTTGAATGGAGACCGGGATACTCTGAACCCCATCATCTGTATTTCCTTATATATTGTTGAAAGTGCTTTACCTTTCTTGTGCTCAATCTCGACATAATCATCATACAGGTAATATTCATTCCGTTCCTTGCTAACTCTTTTAGGTAGTGAATCCAACAACATGTATTTCCTGACGAGTTGCCTTGCTATCCATAATACCTTTGCTATTCGATTGATTTTTATCCCCTTCTTCTGGAGTTCTTTGACTTCATTGAACATAATCTGACGACTGTCATTTTTTACTTTGATTGGACTGTCGGGCTGTTGGCTGTCTTCTTTCTCGATAGAGCATTCCATAATCTGCACTTCATCAGGACGAACAAGCCTGCGATCCCCTTCATAGTGACTTCCGATGACCTTCGTGACGCAATCGGACATATTCTTGTTCAGATGGAACCTGTCTGCAACTTCTACAATATTCCTACCTGTTGCAGTTATGGCTGAAGAATAACCGGTGGAGCGGTCTCTGCTGACAATACCTACTTGATCATGGTTGTCCAGCCACTCCTGGAAGCTATCAACTCCTCTGTCGTTTAATAAGTCTATTACCTTTCCAGTGTCAAGATTTACAATAATACTTCCATAAGTGACTCACTTACGATAAGCCCAGTCATCAATGCCTATATTACTAACATCCTTATTTTCTGGTATCTTCATACGATGTAGGTCGCGCAATACTGTATCTCCACTTATAGTTATCTCTATGGATTTGAGAAGTTTTTGAGCGGACTCTGAAGACTGGCTTAAGCCGTGCTGGGTTACAACTATCTCGCATCGTCTTGTTCTTCTTCGATAGCGAAATATTTCATCACCAGGCCGCTCTGCAAACGTCTTCTTTCTGCAATGTGGATTGTTGCAGAAAAATTTTCTGACACCTAAGGTCATTATGACATGATGGCCAAGAATCGACAGGTCAACTATTGTTCTGGTATAACGGCTATGAACCCGGTGACCGGAATGACAACAGTATGGGTATGTTCCATAATCCAGTTTGCACGTATAATATAAGTGATATGCAGTTTCTTTATATTCAATACTGCTGATTTCCAGATTGCTTTGCATATATAGAGATGACAAATCAATGCTGTCCCGGATGAACCTATATATTGATTTTTTTTTTCGTAATTTTGCCCTTGTTAGGTGATTTACTCATTATTGTTACTTTCTCTGTGGTAAGATAAAGTTACAAAAAATGTAAGTAATTGCCTGATATTCAATTAGTTAAATGTAATAATCTTATATATGGACATTATATTTGACTAATTGATTCTTTCTAATTGTCATTGTTCAAATTGTCATCGGTGATAACATTTATAATATAACGCGAAAAGACTATTTCAACTAAATTGCGGAAGAACCACTTTTTTCAGTAGACACATTATTACAACAAAAAATCACTGAATAGTAAATTCATAAAGAATAAAACTATACAGTGATTTTTGTTATAAGGAGGATATTTCAATTCCTCATCATACTAATATTGCACAAATACTTATTTGTTAGAATTAGTCCATTTACCATATACTTCTGCATTTGCAGGCTTATCAACTCCACAAATGAATTCAGCTCCAGATTGAATAAGTATCTTACCTGTACCTTCTACTTCACCTTTTCCAAAGTCTACAGTAATACCACTAACAACTTTTGTTACAGTTCCATTTTCAACAGTAAGTTTTGCAGGTGAATTTTGTAACCATTCTCCCTGATTAGCTATAAATGTTATCTTAGTATTTTGTTTACCAATGAAATTCAAATCACCGATAGCAATTACATTTAACTCTTCTTCTTCACCTTTGATTGTAACTGTATTTTTACCTTCTTCTGGGTCTATAGTAATATTACCTTTAATACGTAATTCTTTAGCATTACTTGCTTTTACAATTCTTGCTATTTCTGTAGCATTTTTATCTTCTTCAATCTCTACAAAAATAGTTTCATTTGTTGCTTTTTGAACATAAGGACTTAATTTTGTATTATCTATACGTCCATTGCTATTAGGATCAGATTGCAATCTGGCATTTTCATTTGAAATCTCAATAATTCCGTTATTTTTAATACCATTTACAACTCCACTATTTAATACTTTAGGTTCATGAGACTTATTAGATGCATAAACGATTTTATCTTCATTTGTAAAGCCAGTAGCCTTAAATGAACCATTTTCACCAACAATTATATAACCCTCATTAGTACCTTTAGCTTCAAATACACCATTAACTTCAATTGTTCCATATTTAACTGTTTCTTCATTGAAAGTATTATTAAATACTCCAGTTAATGAAACATTTTCATTTATAGTTAATTTTCCTTCATTTTCAAATTTGCCATATTTGAAAAATTCACTAGTATAAATTATTTCTGCATTTGACTTAACAATAACTTCACCATAATTCTTAAAATTTAAAGATGAAAGGTTTATTTTCATTCCTTTCTTATTTAGAACTATAGTTCCATTATTTATAATATTTACATTGTTAGAGAATGATTCGCCTGAATATAAAGAAGATACCCAAGTCATATTTGCATTATTTTCTATAGATGCAAATCCACCTTTTATATCCTTTGAAATTGTTAAATCTGCATTATTAACAATTGACAAATTAGAACTATTCAATGAAATTAAATCTATTGCTTCTTTTGGTGCATCATTTGGGATTGTTACTTTTCCATTTCCTGACAGCTCTAAATGTAAATTTTTATTTTGAGCTAATACATCATAAACATCTTTAGAAATAGTAATATCTCCTAAAACTTCAGCTTTAATAGTATTTCTTGTGTTTTTATTCCAAACAACAAAGTCTGTTAGATCTGAAGTACTTGACACCTGCATTTTACCAGGAGTCTTGAATGCTCTTTCATCTAATGTAATATATGAAATACTTCCGTCATTAAATTTATATGATGTTAATGCATTTTGTAATTTAATGTCATCATCATTCATATCATCTCTGTCTTCAGTTGATAAATCGACAGTAACTAAGCCTTTATCTGTATATATATACAAATACAATTTATCAATCTTTTCATCTTTATTACCTAACATATTAGGTGTTGGGAGCATAACGTATGAAGTAAAACTTTCACTATTATTTAAAGCTTTACCCTTTTCACCAAACTGTAGTGTAACTTTAGAAACTGTATTTTCTTCTGAAGCTTCGACAATTTTTATAACAGCTTCTCTTTTTTCTTCTTCAGTCTTATCTCCAGTAACAAATTCTAAGCCATTAAACTTTCCTGAACTAGGTTTAACCTCAAATATAGTAGGGAATTCTAATGATTTATAACCATCCATACCACCCAATGCTATTCTTGTAATAGTAAAAGGATTACCTGTATTGTTTGTGATATTAAATGCAGGATAAGCCAAAAGAGGTTCCATTGTTAAATTTGTTATTGTCTCATGATTTCCTTTTGAAGGATCTGCAACAACCGGAGCATAAGCGACAAACATTTGATAATCCAATACAGAACTTGTTTTTTGTCCATCCTTTACAATCTGATCAGTTGGAACATTAAGTTGGATTGGAGTACGCTGTCCTCCTAAATTATTATTATATGGATAGTAGAAGAAGTAGTTGCCTTCCTGCATTACAGCT
>JAXEBI010000058.1:0-2938 GCA_034094155.1 Phocaeicola sp. | reverse complement strand
ATGCAAATATTTTGTACTACCGAAAACAAATTCAGAGTTCTGGAAGGACAAAATCCAGAAAAATAAGGAACGTGATATTAAAGAGCAAAAAGAGCTTGCTTCTATGGGATGGCATTGTATTACAGTATGGGAATGTCAACTTAAACCAGCATTTCGTGAACAGACTTTAAAATCACTGGAGTATACGCTTAATCATATTTATCTTAATGATCGAATTATAAAACCATACAATATACTAGAGGAAGAAAAACAAGTGGTGGCAGAGGCCAAAGTTTAAAGTAACCACTTATAAAAATTGAAAAGTAAATTGTCCGAAATTATATAAAGAATAAAAAACACATGAAAGAGGATATTTTATCAGCAGAAGAATATTTATCACAATTGGATGAAAGTACTGTGATTTCATTCTTCAAGACACATATAGAGAATTTATGCGATACTACATTTAAGTTAATACATCAGCTCAGATCTTATTGGAAGTATAATCAAAAGACTGTCTCAGAAAGTGACTGTATAGCGCAATGTATGCTGCAAATGGGATTGTTGAGAACCAAATCAATCTTAAATTTATTAAAAGGACAAAGCTTATTGGAAAATAGTAATTTACTTATTCAAGATATACCATCCATATTATCTGTCCTAAGAAGCTATTATGAATTATGCTTTATGTTTCATAACATATTTATAACGCAACAAAGCGATGCTGAAAGAGAAATAGTTTTATCAATATGGCAAATTCGAGGCTTTCAGAACAGACAGGGACTTAATAATGTTCCAAAAGAGTACAAGAAGAAAGAAGCAAAGGAAAAAAATGATATAGAAAATTTAAAGAACAAAGTTACTGAACTTTTAGTACAATTAAAAGTGTCTGAAAATGTAATTAAAGATTGTAAGAACATTTTAGATTACAAAGGAACATCGTTAAAAGGGTATTATTTTATTAAGTCAAATGGTAAAATTACGGACATAAAAGCCATTCATGTAGATAACGGAATTAATCAGATTATATGCAAAGATGATGCTAAAAATCTATATAGACTTACATCATCTCATATACATTCATCATTTCTGAGTGTGTTGCAATTTGGTCAAATGCACAATGATAAGATAAATATCTATGTTAAAACAATAGTGAAATCTACATATATGCTCTTTGCAACCATTTTATATGATTTCTGCTGTTATTCAAATGATGCACATATCATACTCAATCAGATAAATAAGGACGCATTTGAAATGTTATCATACATTCTTAAAGAAAATAAAACATGATTATATAAACGGCGTTAGAAAATAAAATGGAAAGACACTAAATTATAACACGATTAAATGAAATAACATCATACTTTTCATTTGGAAGAATTTTGGGATACATCTCTCTTTGAAACCATGGGAATTGAAAGCCAATTAAAACAAGGACAAGAATCAAATCGTGATAGGCTTCTTTCAACAGAGATAGACTTTAATAATAAGAGAAGCAAATCTTCAGATATAATTACTAACATTGATGCTATGTTATGTGATAATGATATGGGAATTGTATTTATTGGCTGCTGAACCTGATTTATATTTATAAAATTACAGTTAAGAAGAAAGTCTAAATATAGTATCTGAAACTCTGCAGATGACTATATTTAGACTTTTATTTATTTGGTCGTATATATAGAAATTATCGGTCTGGATTTATGAGCCTGACTTTTCGGCGTTTCCAGAATAGTACCTGACTGCATGGAATAAAGCCAAGCCTTATTCTCCTTTTGCCCTTCCACTTCAGTAGAAGACCATAACCAGCATTCACCCGGATTCAGATTAATCGGAGTTCCACCGACTTCAGTTATACATTCATTAATCTGATGCCGGACAGCGAACAGATAAGAGAGCTGCCGGACAGAAGGAATATAGGCTGATTGTCCATAACTCCACAAATCAAAAGACTTGATAGCCATTGGTGATTGGACTTCATCATTATTGAACAAAGAATAGGTGTTCTCATTTCCGTCCTCGTCAGTCAATGATGCAGAAGTACCCTGGTCAATGCCAAGACTGTCAGCAAAAGCCAAAGGTTCCATATCATGAATGTAAACTGCATAACCAAGATTATCAGCATCAGGACTACTGTTAACATGGAAGACTATGGCAACAGGTTCCTTTTCTGACTGCCTGAATCTGTCCATGGACAATATATTCCCGTCCGAACAGACAACATTGCCAACCTGAAGGGAAGATAATTGACTTGTGACCTCTTCATGTTCACAGTGGCAGGAAGTGAGCATTAGGCCACTCCATGCCAGAATCGGTAATAAAATTCTTTTCAGTTTCATAACAGTGGAATTTCAAATGATCTGATTACGCATTGCACTTCCTTATCCAAAATGAACCAGTATTCAGAACGGTATGGCTGTCCGTCAGAATCAGTGGCTTCATACTCAACTTTCACTTTCCAGCCACTGAACGGCTTGTGTTCCTGACTACTTTCATCACCCATAGGTCTCAGTTCACCGGAAACCATCAGAGAACGGAGTGCCGTCATAGCATCCATCTGACGTTTCATCTGTCCAGACATCATGTGACTTTCCGTATCTGGATTATCAAAATCCGTATCCTCCATAAACCTGCGGCTGATTTTCATCATGGCCACAGAAAGAGCCATCTTCTCCTTCATGGTAACATACTCACGGCCAAATACAGAATCCGGTTTGCTGATGCCCACAATCTTTACGGATTCCGGATTGTCCACCGAAGCCATCAGTGCCTTTCTTGCCATATCCTGCGCCTTATTCTCGCTGTTGCCGGAACAGCTGGTTCCCATTCCGAGCAGGACTGCCACTGCAGGCAGTATCAGTAGTTTCTTTCCCTGTTTCATATCTTTACGATTTGAAGTTTGTCCGGAGCAAGACCGAGACGCTTGCGGTAAATGGAACCGTCCTCCCGGTACATC
>JAXEBI010000057.1:0-10266 GCA_034094155.1 Phocaeicola sp. | reverse complement strand
GGAATCGGAAGGTCGTCAAGATACTTCATTACGAACGCGGTTTTTATGTGCTTTACGAGAAGCGTCCTGTCATGGGAAAGTTCAAGAAGCCGGTGTTTGATGAGGGCTCCAAATGCTACCGGATACAATGGTCGGACATGGCCTATCTTACGGAAAGTATTGTGGTTGACAAGATGTATGTTAGTCATAGAATGTAATATCAATACATTGATTATCAATGAAATAATACAAAAATGAACGATAAAGAGTTTGCGTAACTGCCTGATTTTTCGTACCTTTATATCATGATAGATGAAAGAGCATACGAGTTACTTTGCTGCCAGTTAGGTCTGGCGAATGAGGAAAAGGCAGGGCTTCGCAAACAGGTAAACGAACTGATTGCGAGGCTTAAGGCGATTGAAGAGTCCAATAAAGAGAACTCAAAGATGCCCTCGAAAATCAATCGACTGCGGTTGAACATTACAGAAAAGAAATGGAGCTTATGAGAAAGTAACTTGACGCAAAGGATGAGGTAAACAGAATGCTGGCAAACGAGATATCCAATCTCAGGCTTCAGCTTGAGGACAGCAGGAAACACCGTTTCGGCCGTACTTCAGAGCAAAGAAGGCTGCTGAATAAACGTAACATTGACAAGTCTGCTATGGATAAGTCTGGATATGACGGCTCTGACAGGAAGGATGATGGTAATAAAAATGCCAATGGTAACGAAACCGTCAGTGGTACTTCTTCCAATGGCTCACAATCCGTATAGAACAATAAGTCCTCAAGAAAAAAGTAGACTGTTCCACGTGCCGAGAAGACCAAATTGAAAGTTGACAAGATAATTATACATGAAGTTGACGAATATTACACTTTTCCCGAAGGAGAACCGTTTATGTGACGTAACGGTATGCCTGATGTGTGGGAATACAAAGTCGTAGAATGTGTACGTGTTCATAACGTGGAGCATATTTACAAGGTGGCAAGGGTAAAACTTGCAGACGGTACTTTCGTAAACACCATGGAGCATCCGCTAAAGAATCTTGGAGGTATCTTCTCCCCGGAACTGCTTGCCCGTCTGCTCTGTCTTAAATATGACTTCAGCATGCCTGAGAACATGCAGATAAGACTTCTGGCGAGAGAGGGCATACAAATATGCAACACAACCTTGAACAGCTATATCCATAACGGAATAGACATACTCAGGGAGTTTGTCGGAAATGTTTTCAAAGAGTTTGTTCAGCAGGCAAAATACCTTATGGTTGATGAGACTACTGAACTTGTATGGGTGGAGACCAAAGAAGGCAAGGCTTACAGGAGAAAGTACTTATGGGCTTTCTTTGCAAAGCATATCAAAATGGTTTATTATAACTATAATAAGGGCAGCAGGTCATCCGATGCGGCAAAGTAATTCCTAGAATATTTTATGGGAACCATATTCACTTGACAGCTTGGGGGAATATATATGTTCTTTTGTTTTATTCAGAACATATATATTCCCCCAAAAATATTAAAACAGAAGAATAATATCTATCGATTATAAGTTATATTATTGTTTAAACTTCATGTAAATAATAATTTATTTTAAGTGAGCTATAACCAAAACAGGGTTGTCATCAAAATTCAATGATTTAATATTCTCCTTTTCTTTCAGATCTTTAGCATTCTCTATAACATTTGCTGCCTCTTTTAATGAAACAAGACAATTGGAGTTGCTTCTGCTGCCTATAAGAGGCTCAAATGTCAATCCGTTCATAATATCATCTTTAAATCCCGGATTATCCCCTTCTACTGCATTATAGCCTTTTTTAAAAGACTTGTCATATACAAAATAATTCAGTCTGTTTTAAACGCATAAGTTATGATAATCAATTTGTTATTTTCGAATATATCCCTTACACTCATAGCTTTTGCATATTTCTGTATATCTTTATAATCTTCTTTACCATTGTTGTTTCCTCCACCAATAATCCTATAAGCAGGAGTCATATTTAAGTTATTGTCAATATGGTAAACAAATTCAGTTACAGCATTCTTATAGAAAACTTTCCCGTCATATCTGTAAAAGAAAGGAAAAGTAAACAGTATAGTATTGTTCTTAGCAGAAGTCACAGTAGTAGGCTGTTTTTTATTTGTTTTCCTTTACTGTCTAATAGAAATAGTTCATACACATTGTTTTTCCCATCTATTCTGTTATATAGAAAATTATAGCAAATAAAGTTGTCGCCTTCTTTTTCCAGCGACCAGCTCACCAAATCAGTTGGAATCTTTTCAATAAATTTTTCCTTCATGACTGTATTTGTTTAATTGTTTGGAATTTGCATCTATTATATATACATATTCATTGTCTGCATAAAACGATATTGAGTAAATATACTCTTCTGGACCTTCTCCGCGTTTTCCTATAGTGTTGAGAAACTTGCCTTTACGGTCAAATCTAAAGAACTTCTGTGCTTTCTGATCTCCTACTATTATGTCATTATTTTCCACAAACACCTGAAGCTCATTGCTTAAAAGACATTCATCGGTAGTTTCCAATGGAATATACTCTACATCTTTTACAAATGTGCTTAATGATACAGAACGGTTGTTGTCTAAATTTTCTATCAGATTAATTGATGAAGTTTGTGATTGAGAGATGAAAGGCAACAAACTGAAACAGATTGTTAAAATAAAATTCTTCATAATTTTAAGGTTTTGAATTTTTTAATTAGGATATTATGAAACAAATATAATATAAAAATATTACCCCCCCCTATTTTACAATAATTAACGTTTACTGTTTGTGTTGCTTTTGTATAAAAAAGGTTCAATTTCTTTTTTTTATAAATATCCAATATATGAAACTTTTAATTCTGATTTTCATGCCAGTTCTTAACTGACAACAGACTGTCATTCATGTATATGCCGTTATATATCGCCACGTGATCCATACTGATGCGCGATACGCACCCGTTATCTGTCGGATAACTGATAGTTGGAGAACCTATTCTATTGAGGATAGAAACAATACCCTTATTGCTTACAGCAATATGAAGGCCTCCCAAATACTCTTTTGCTACTTGATTTTTTATTATCTAAGAGTTAATATCAGTAACCCCGGAATCTTCATGTCACTAAACCAATATTATCTGCCATTGGTATTAGAATAAATACCCTATAGACAGAAAAATACTTTGACTTAGCTCTTTCTCTGGTACATAGAACTTCTTACCATTGGCTAAAGTTATATTCCTTCTTCCGGAATAATAATCAAGATTTGAGATGTTATATCCTCCTCTGAAAATAAAACTTCCGCAGGCTAAATTAATAGAAAATCTTGAATTCCAATAAAACCATTCAAGTCCTTTATTGGGAAATTTCCGATAATCTACTGTCTGGCTGACTGCTCCCGAAAATTCCTTTATTTTATATGTTAAAGAGTTTCTGAAAGGACATGCTAAACTGATGCCAGGTTCTGCCTGAACCCAGAGCCTAAAGTAATTGTCCTCACTTTTCCATATATTAGGAGATTTAATAATTACTGATGGCTTAAATATTACCCATCGGATATTTCTGTCATTGTCTGTAAGTTCGGCCTCATATCCGTCTATAGTAGTTGGCCGGCTTGGTTGATTATATTGGCTTGTTAATTCTAATCCAAGCCCTATGCCGAAATATTTATGGAAAGTCCAGCTTATTGATGGCTCAATTTGCCAGGCTTGCTCATTATTAAGATATATTCCTCCGTACAAGTCTGCAGTGACAGTTGGTTTATTGTTTTGGGCATATAATCCTATTGTTATGCCATGATTTAAAAATAATAGGATTATTAATATAAGGTTTGTATAAGACTGTTTTCTCATTGTTCTTTATTTAAGGTTTGAATATCATTTCTTTTTGTATCGTATATCCTGTTATAGGACATAAATTTTGAGTAATAATATATTGTTAAGTGTTTTGTCGTATCAGAAGATTCACTTGATTTAGTGTCATAAAATAAAAAATCAAGCATATTTCATCAAACATGGCTAATATACAAATAAAATCTGAATTCATTATACTTTCTTATGATGACATCGTTCATTCTCTTAGGATGTATAAAAGAGGATATCCTGAAAATGATAAAAGGAAAGCCGTGTATCAATGTTGCGTGAACGATTGATACACAGCTTTCTTTATTCTGATTTCATAATAGCACTATTAATATTTTTGTTTATATTGGCAACTTCGCGTGAAACTTTCTTTCCAAAGTCTACTGTATAACTCAGTTTTACATATCTGGTTTGATGGTTGATTCTACTACTATACCGTTTGTTGTACTGATATACCCCATAATTTCCGTATTCTTTATAATAACTGTGCTTGGTGAACGGATTTTCTGTACCGGCTTCTATATTCCATTTTCTCCGCGCCCATCCTACAGAAAGACCATAAACAATAGGGGATTGCTTATGATTCAACATCCATACAGACATTTCTCTGGTAGCGGCCTTTCCATACACATTTACACTAAGATTTTTCCAAAAGTAATTAAGATCTGCCGCACCCTGGAAAATATGGTCTCCTTCATGAGATAATTCGGAATTCACTTTTTCGTACATGTAAGTACCGGACAATTTAAATCTCAGATTATCCGAAAAACGGTATGCTACATCTAAAGTAGTCTTGAACATATGTGCTTGTCCACCCTGTAAGAAAGAGCGGATAATCTTACCGTTTTCCTCATAAAAATGAAAGAAAACATTATCCGTAAAAAGCATGTAATCGGCATTAAGTTGCACATTCAGCTTTTTATACTGGGAGTTGAACACCACTCCACCATTGTATATCTTGGTATTCCCGATATTAGGGTTACCGCGCTGTATTTGCAAAAAGTCAATGGCCTGATCAACATCATTCAAATACTCGATATCAGGAGTGGTGTTTCCTACATTTACATAAGAAACAAACTGGTTTGTTTTATTTATCAGATACCTGAGCATCGTATTGATTCTCAGTGATGCAAACTGCTGCAAATCGTATCCGCGCAAACGGTAGCTCAAAATTGAAATACCGGGGCGTACAATAAGGCCGATTTTAGGATTAATACGATGCTGATAAGTAGCGAACAAGATATTTTCTCCATACCATAGGTGTTGTCGGGAATCATAGTCGCCGCTATAAACAGAAGAAGTTACTTCGTAATTATTTAATGTATAAATGTTCAACGAATTATTGTTTTTTAAAGGAGCCACATAATTTCCTGAAAAAGATAAAGTATACATGTCTTCCATTACAGAAGTAAATGTCTTATCAGAGTTTTCCCGATAACTCCTTTGATACTCGTTGTCCGAGTACGTTCCTCCTAAGCTGAATTCAAGCAATTGTTTTTTCGGTAAGTTGAAATTAGCATGCAGGGTAACAGCCGATTGCATGTTATTCTGTTTCACCCGGCTTTCTGATAAGACACGCTCCGTATGGTAGTCCAACGAAGTGTTATTTTCGTTTTCGGGAGTATGGCTTCTTACAAAAGACACTTGACCGGATAACATTCTTTTATCTGTACTGTTATTGACTTTCAGCAAAGCATATTGCTGGTCGTTATTATAACAGGAATTTTCTAATTTGGTATCACGGTATACTGTACCTTCCTGAAGATAAAACGTCTCTTGTTCGTCTTCTATGTTATTCTTATACTTACTGTTAGAATAACCGCCCGACAACATATATGATGTATTATTGTGAACAAGTTTGGAATTGAAGTTATAGTCTCCTGAGAGGTAGCCTATCATTTGCTTTCCATTAACAGCCACATATCCCCCTGATTTATATTTCTTTGTGATGTAGTTGACAGCTGCAATATCATTGGCATATTTTCCAGATGGCAAGTCGTAGTATTCTATATTCTTTATGTCTTGCGGACGCAGATTCTGTACATCCCTGAAAGTAGCCTTTTCACCGTCAATGTACAAAGTGACTTCTCCTGCAAAAGCTTTAACAGTTCCCTTGCGCTTTTCTACTGTCAATCCTGGAATCATCAGGTTGTATAATACATCGTACCCGTTGCTGGCATGTTTCACCTGCTGCTTGTCGGGAATAATCAGTACGTAGTCTTTTTTACGTATAAAGGAAGTTCCTGTTACTGTCACTCCGTCCAACTGCACATTGTCTGTTTCCAATACTATAGGTGATAAACTCAAAGGCTTATTTTCCATTACGATAGGGTAAAACTTTCCTTTATAGCCTATTGAACTAAACGACAACAGATAGTTGCCTGCTTGTATATTAGAAAGAGAAAAAGTCCCCAAACTATCTGTTATAGCCCCTTTTACCAATATTGAATCGGTACGCATTAGTTTTACAGTAGCATAAGGGATACCTTTATTTTCTGTATTATTTACACTCCCCGTTACATTATTTTGCCCATATAGCTTGAAGCAGAATGAACAAAGAATAAATACTAAATAAAAACAATGTTTTAAATTCATAGTATATTAATTTGACGTGAGTTCGGTGAATTATAAGTACTTGTGAATTTGGTAATTAGCGAAAATTGTTGTGTCTTTATAGTGTTGAATTACAAAGATTAACAAACAATAATCGCTATGATCTCCGAGAGCAAAGTTATAGAATTATTTTGTATGTCAGATGATTTAGATTCGCTGATTTTAATTCTGTAATTTTTTTGATGTCATGATGGCAAAATATACGCTTAAGCCAGCAACAAAACGTAAATATCACCGTGATTCTACCATTTCCAAGGCAGAAATCATGCTTATCATGATACTTTTTCATGACTCTGGTTATCGTTGTCTGAAACATTTCTATTAGAAAAAGATCTGCAAACATATGCGTCATCTCTTTTCAAAAGATGTCTTATATTATGTACAATGCTTTTCAAAAGAAAGTATATAAAAACAACTTGTAGTGAAGAAGTTTCTTATATATGGAATCATTCCAATGATATTGAATAATTTTCGAGGACGTAAGCCGAACTTTATTTCATAGTGTGGATTTATGAAATAAAATTGTTTATCAATAATTTGTATATTTTCTTTTTTTAGAAGGTACTCGAATCTTTCTATCGTTAGTTTTGTTTTTTTTATATTCAAAAGTTCTTTAATGCAATCGTTATTCTCTCCACATATCCTTAATATGTATTTATATAAAATGTTGGGCAATAAGTGTATAAAAGGGAGATGAGATAGGATTTTATTTTTACATATTTGTTGATGTCCTCCAAAAGGCATTTGCCATGCTGGAAAAGACATAAAAATGATTCCATTGTCAGTTATGTATTTATTTAATTTCCTTAGGAATAAGCTTTTCTCTTGAATGTGCTCAAAAACATCATGACATATAATTATATCATATTTTTCATTAAAAGAATTAATGTTGAAAATGTTATCTAATATGAACTTTCCGTTTAAATTTCTCTCTTGAAAGAATTTTCTTGCATCATTTATGCGTGTTTCAGATATATCTATACCTGTGGTTTTACAACCTAATTCAGAAAATGGTAATAGATTTCCTCCTTCACCACAACCTATTTCAAGAACATAAAGTTCTTTGTCTATGTTTTTAAAACCTTTGATGTATGGCAGATAATATTTTCTGCTTGTTATGGCAAGTTCTTTAAAATATAAAGCCCTGTTCCTTTGTCTATTCTGCATTTTATAATGATTATTTGAAATTAATATTCAGATATTATCAGATAGTTGTTTTTTTTATAACTTAATATTTGTCCTCTTTTCATTGAAGTCTTACACAACATTTTTTTATTTCTAAGTAAGTGAACTAAAATATTTATATACTCAGCATAAAATATTAATATTGTATCATTGTATATTTTAGAATTTGAATTATGAAACATATTAAAGTGCGTGAATTAAGTGAGGCTGATCGCCTCAAACTATAGATAGGCTATCATAATGGTCCTACTCTTCATTATAGTATCAGATGCAAATCCATATTGTTGAGGTCATCAGGAAAATCAGCCTCAGAAATAGCAAAAATATTCGATGTGACAATACCAACTGTATACGCATGGATAAAACGTTATAAAGAAAATGGTATCAAAGGCTTGGAAACCCATCCCGGCCAAGGTCGTAAACCTATAATGGATTTTTCTGATGATGAAGCTGTCCGTAAGGCTATTGAGGAAGATCGCCAGAGTGCACATACGCACGCAAATCCAGGGAAAAAACTCCAGGCAAAAAAGCCAGCGACATTACCTTTAAACGTTTTTTAGGAGCATTGGTGCAAGATATAAGCGAATAAGGAAACGCCCAAGTGTTGTCCCCTCACCGCAACTATATTCATACAAGAAAGAGAAGTTGCAAAAACTTGAAAGCCTTGATTCTAAAGGTAAAATAGAACTTTATTATGCTGATGAAAGTCATGTATGTACAGATGGTTATGTACCCAACGGATAACAGTTCAAAGATGAGAATGTCTATATTTCATCCGAGAAAACTGCAAGACTTAATATCTTTGGCATGATTACCAAAAGAAATCAATATAAAGGCTTTACAACACAGGAATCCATAAATGAAGATAAACTTATGGATTATCTTGACAAGTTCTCTTTTGAGGTAAAGAAGAAAACGGTGGTTGTCCTTGGCAATGCTTCTGTCCATAGAAACCAGATATAAAGGAGATCAGAAAAATATGGGAGAAGAGAGGATTATTCCTTTTCTATCTACCACCATACTCTCCGGAACTTAATCCATCTGAAACTCTGTGGCGCATATTGAAAAGCAAATGGATAAGACCTGCTGATTACAATACTAAGGACTCGCTTTTCTATTGTTCAAACAAAGCTCTTGCACCTGTAGGAAGAAACTTATTTTTGAATTACTCATATGTATAAAATTAAATTTGAATAGTTACTTATTAAGTTCACTCTATATAAGTGCAAATATATAGAATTATTACAAATATCATAATAATATTCTCGTTATATTCCAAAAAAATATTATTTCTTTGAAAAAGCATTAATATATATGAAGATTTGCGATATTGATAGTTAGTCTTTACCTTAGAAAGTTGACAGTTTCCTTCCTTGTGTTTTGTTTTATTTACAGATATTTAGTAAGAGATTCTTTTTGTATGAATGAGTATGATATTATGAAAGTTTTTCTGTGGTTTTTGTTTCTTAATGCTTGTAATTTGTGCTTTTTGTTTGATATTGTGTTCTGAAATTTGTTCGGTTTTACAGCTGAAATAGAGTTGTTTGTTTTGAGTTATAAGATTATAATTGATTATTTGTTAACTAAAATAGGTATAAATGTTAAATTATAACTTGAGATGTAGCTTGAAAAATCCCCAAAAATGTGGCCATATTTTAATTAAAGTATGGCCAAGTTTTATATAAGATGTGAGTTCATTTTAAAAAAGTGTCTAAAAGGCATAAGAAAAATCTGCTTTGTCCTCTTTTTTATTCTAAATGATTATTGAATTAAGTTTCATTTGTTTTATCATAATGGTGTGATACTTTACTTAAATGGAGGTTTTGTGTCAAGCATTTGTGGTTTTATCCATGTTTATGTAATTGCATTGTGATAATTGCTTTCCAATAGTTGTGTGGCCGATCTCTGAAAATTGTTTTTTTAGCTTCAAGGTTTGGATTGGGTATGAATAAATTGTTTTAGGCAGGATTTAATTTAACGATTTGTTTTTTTGTTATCATAGAAGAAATTCAATGTCATGATGATATTTTTAGTATTCAAGTTCCGCAAGTTAATATGAGTGCATAGAAGGTAAGGAATATACAGCCAACGCGTTGGCCTCCAAACTTGACCATCCTAAGAAAGGATGCAAGTACAGCAGAACTCTCTGTCCCAAATGTTTCATTGGCTATGCAACTATTGAAAAGCTGAATTATTTCGTACAATTTTATCAACTTAAAAAAGCGAGATAGTAGCTTGCGAAACTTGAATACTAATATGATTGTACATATTAATTTATAACTCATTGATTTCCTTGTCAGACAAGCCTGTAGCTATCTGGATTTTGTCTGATGGTATACCTAATGATTTCATATTTAATGCAATAATTCTTCTTTCTTCTAATTTACCTTCTTTAATACCTTCTTTAATACCTTCTTTTTTACCTTCCTTAATGCCTTGTTCAATGCCTTGTTCAATGCCTTGTTCAATACCTTGCTTAATGCCTTGCTTAATACCTTGCTTAATGCCTTCTTTTTTACCTTCTTCCAATCCTCTTTTCCATCCTTCTTCTCTGGCATCCTCTTCTATAATTCTGCTTACTCTATAACGGTCGAGGGCCTTGTCATAAGCTATACGGTCTTCCAGTGAAAGATTT
>JAXEBI010000056.1:0-13831 GCA_034094155.1 Phocaeicola sp. | reverse complement strand
GAATGTAGAAACAGTAGAAAAAAGAATGAAAAGAAGTAGAAAGAGTTGGAGTAAAAGCATGGCGAAGTCACCGGACTATGCAGATCGGAGGGAGCTGAAATCCCTGTCTTATTTCGGGAGTTGATAAGCAGGTTATGTTTTTATTATTGGGTAAGGTGGATTTTCACAGTATTTGTGAGGCCATATATAGGATATAAGGATAGCCGCCTTTGATTCACGGCTATGCGTCACGTCGGTCGCAGTTAATCCCTGTAATCTTTCCTTTAATTCTAATCCGTTTGTCGCCGCATTCTTTTTCAGGTGAATTTTCATGGCGTAAGCCATAAGGAAAATTCTCCTGAAAAAAGGAATAAATGCGGCTGGCAAATTAGGATTGGGATTTATCTTTGATGAAAGGGATAGTTGCTTTATACAAATTTCATCCTAATATTTATATTATCCGTTAAATAGGATATTAGTAATATATTTTTGACCTTTACAAACAATAGTAGAACATTTATCTTCGCATAAAGATTAAATGACAACATAAAATGGAAAGTATTAACTCATATAATGAATTTAAGAAACTGGAAGGATGCCTGATAGGAAGTTCTCCATATTTTCACATAACTGAAGAAAACATAAACCTATATCATAGAAGTTGTTGTATTGAACAGGACAATGATATAGATTATGAAAGAAGTGAGCTTATAGATTTTTTCATAGTCTCAATAACACCATACTTATGGAAGCAGATCGTTGACATAAGTAATATAAAGATGATTATAAATTATGGATTTGATAAAATAGCTTTCATCAACAAGGTAAAGTTAGGTGAACATATAAGGTTGGTAGCTAGCGTTGAATCTGTAAAGAAAGTTCTTGGAGTAACGAGAGTAGTTATAGGATTCAATATTGAAATAATGGAAAGAAAACTTAAAGCCATTGATGGTAAGGCTATTTTCTTATATCATTTTAACGAACAATAGTTTCTTCATAATCTATCTATTTTATTTTTATAGGGAGCTGTTCTTTAATTATAAAGAGCAGCACCTATGATTTGACCATAAACAATTCATAAGCCATCATAAAATACTCATAAAAAAATAAAGATAATTATGGAACATATAAAATGTATAGGTATTCTTACATCTGGAGGAGATGCCCCTGGTATGAATGCTGCAATCCGCGCTGTCACCCGTTCAGCTATTTTTAATGGGTTGAAAGTTAAAGGAATTTATAGAGGATATAGAGGACTGATAACCGGTGAAATCCAAGAGTTCAAGACACAAAATGTAAGTAATATTATCCATCAGGGAGGAACAATCCTGAAAACGGCAAGATGTAAAGAATTCATGACAAATGAAGGTATGGCAATAGCTTTTGAGACAATAAAAAGAGAGGCTATTGATGCCTTAATAGTAATAGGTGGAGACGGTTCTTTAAAAGGAGCCAGAATGTTTGCGCAGGAATATGATATACCATGTATAGGGCTGCCTGGAACTATAGATAATGACTTGTTTGGTACAGATACGACAATTGGATATGATACAGCCTTGAACACCATACTTGATGCCGTTGATAAAATACGGGATACAGCAACGTCACATGAACGTCTGTTCTTTGTGGAAGTTATGGGAAGAGACGCGGGTTTCTTAGCCTTGAATGGTGCAATAGCAGCGGGAGCAGAAGCTGCAATCATACCGGAGTTCAGTACAGAAGCTGACCAATTGGAAGAAGTAATTAAAAACGGTTTCAAAAAATCTAAAAGTAGTTCTATTGTATTGGTCGCAGAAAGTGAAGTTACAGGAGGAGCCATACATTATGCTGAAAGAGTCAAGAATGAATATCCACAATATGATGTAAGAGTAAGTATATTAGGACATTTACAACGTGGAGGACGACCAACTGCGCATGATCGCATAATCGCAAGCCGTATTGGAGCAGCAAGCGTACAAGCATTACTTGAAGGACAGCGCAATATTATGGTAGGCATTGAGAATGACAAAATTGTTTATGTTCCTTTCAATAAAGCGATTAAGAATGACAAACCTATAGATTCTGATCTTGTAAATGTACTTAACCAGCTGTCTATATGATGTTCGGATTTGCGCAATAATCGATAAGTCTATTTTCACATTAGTCTAAAAATCAGCAATTAACATTTTCTTTTCATACTCTATATATAAAAGATGGCATAAGTTATAATCAATTTTGATTTTACTTATGCCATAATATTATCTATAAAATTGTCAATAGTTCATCCAGATTTTAAAAAGTCCCGCTTTCTCCTTGCTTACTATTATTTTTTCAGGAGCTTTGGGCATGGTATGAACAGTTATTCTATTATTGAAATAAGGTTCGATACCATCTATACTGTGAATAGAAACAATGAACTGTCTGTTTGCCCGAAAAAAAATATCAGGATTAAGTTCACTCATAAGTTTGTCCAATGTTGAATTGATTATAATCTCCTGATTCTTGAATGTTATGGCTATAGTCACTTTGTTAATCTGATAAAAGAAAGCCACGTCATTCACATACAATATCTGTGAAGTATTCTTATTTGTAATCAATATTCTCTCTCTGTACCGTTTAGGCATCTGAATCAAGTTCTGTTCATAATCGGAAACGACAGGTTTATCTTTGACAAGAGTCAAGTCTTCAAATTTATTAATGGCATTTTTAAGTTCCTCATCGTTAATAGGTTTCAAAAGATATTCTACACTGCGAACCTTAAACGCTTCTAATGCATACTGGTCGTATGCCGTAGTAAATATAATGACAGATTCCGGCTTAGTCATGGAAATAAAATCAAATCCGGTACCGTCAGCCAGTTGAATATCAAGAAAAATCAGATCAGGGTGTCTCTCCACTTGTGAAAACCATTCAAATGCCTTATAGATACTGCCGGGAAGTATATTCACACTCCAGTCTGGACGTATTTCTTTAATCATTCTTTCGAGTCGTAAAGCCGAAAGCTTTTCATCTTCAATTATAGCTACATTCATTTTATTCATATATAACTGGAACTTTTACAGTGAATTTGTCTGTCTTTTCAATAATTATTTGCTTTCCTGAAAGCATCAGACTACGTTTTGACAGATTACTTAAACCTATACCTGTACTGTTGATGCAGGTCTTGGGAAAAATTGAATTTGAAACATACAGATAACCGTTTTCAATGCCGATTTCAATAGTCATTGGTGAGTCCGGTAAAATTACGTTATGTTTGAATATATTTTCTGCTAGTATCTGAAGAGTCAGAGTGGGAATACTTAAGTCAAGTGATTCTGGATTAAGCCTGTTTACAAAATTCAAAGGAAAATCAAAGCGTGTCTGTTGTAAATATATATAAGACTTGAGAAAACCCAGTTCTTCCTTTATCATTGAACTCTTCCGGTCTTTTACCGAAAGGACATACCGATACACTTCAGACAGTTTACAGGTATATGTAATTGCTTTCTGTGGATTGAATTCAATTTGAGATACTAGGATATTAAGACTATTAAAGAGAAAATGCGGAGAAAGCTGTTCCTGTAAAGCTTGATATTTAGCTCTGTCATATTCCTGTCTCAATATCATGGTATCTTTCTGCAACTGCATCAGGTAAGTCATGTAATTATAAACAAACAACAAGCCTATAACTGAAGTTTCAATGAACCACAACACAAGACAGACCATCCATCCGTTAATCTGCATACTGAATGGATGTTCAAACCCGGCAAGTATCTTGGCAAAAGATATAAATAGCCAATTAGATAAGAAAAGACCGGAAAAAATAGCTGTGTATATTGGAATTATTATTTTCTTCGATAAGTTATTATCAGCTATCCTTCTGCCTAAAGACTTATTAACTGCAAGTAAAACGAATCCGATAATATTAAATATCAAAGCAGAGAACAGGTACGATATAGTAGTAAAGAAATAGCCGGAACCAAATATCGGCAGATGAAAGTAGTTTTCTGCCAAAAGGCAGAATAAAAGCCCCAGAAAAGTAAAAAGAGAAACGTTTAGCAGTGTTCTGTATTTATTTGCCATAGTTTTTTCTGTAAATATAGAGATTTTTTATAAATCAATAATGCAGTCTGCACCAATAATGTTATTGGTGATATGTTTTTGGTATTCCCTGCAATAAAAAATGCAACATGAAACTTTCTCTGAAATTCTGAATGTCAGTTTCGGACGATACCGTACAATGTCTATATCCACTAAATTAGAAGAATTCATCTTCTGGAAAACCTCAATTGAGAAATTTGGCCTGACTGGATATTTTTTATACTCGATCATAAATCGGGAACGTAAATAAAAATCATATCCGGAATCTGAAAAAGTATTTTGCAATCTTTCACGTAAAGAGAATTCAAAATTCTGATAATCAATATGAGCCTGACTGCTTATGTTAAATCTATGTATAAAACTATTCTTCCCATAATAATCTTTCAGATAATGTAATTCATAAGAGGTATCAATCTTGATATTTTTTAAAATATCATATCTTACTGTCGTATTGACATTCCATCTGTCTTTCTCTGTAAGATTATCCTTCAACCTATATTCAAATTTTGAAATCAGTCTTGTTTTTTCGTTCAGATTGTATCTCATACTGACAGAAGATCTCATTTTCCAGTCTAAATCATTTTGAGAATAAGATATATATGAATGACAAGAACATAATATGACAAAGAAAAGCTTTAGATATTTAGCCATAATAAAGAATGTAAAAGAACCGTAAACCAGGATTTGCAGTGAGTTTACGGTTCTAACGAATGAAAAAACAAGAGTACAGCACTTATTTTTTAGTAATAACGGCTGGTGGACACCATTTTCCTTCTATAATGGAGTTTTCAGGAGCATAGCAGCGAAGAGTTACTGCAAATATTCCATCTGGTGCAGGAAGCCAGTTGTTCTTAAGTTCTTCGGAAGGAGATTCTTTCTGAATATACAAAGTAAGAGATCCGTCATCATTATATTTCAGATTCTTGCTTTTTGTTCCCAAAGAATATCTTTTTATGTCGTTTGAGCAGAAGAAGTGATTTTCATCATACATTGTAAGTGACCAGAATCCGTCAACCGGAGG
The DNA here is from genome assembly GCA_034094155.1 of Phocaeicola sp. Lineage (GTDB taxonomy): Bacteria > Bacteroidota > Bacteroidia > Bacteroidales > Bacteroidaceae > Phocaeicola. The sequence continues at coordinate 8,772 of JAXEBI010000056.1, read as the reverse complement.
AAGTTCACCTTTCTTGAACGTAATTGTGTAACTGTGTTTTGAACCGTCAAGACGTGTACCATCTTTATCCCTGTACTGATAAAAGTAAGTAGTTTCACGAAAATGATTTGTGAATATATTTGACTTAGCTATTGCCGTACGTGTCAGATAATCCAGTCCGAAAGCACCGTTATTGAAGGGGCGTGTCCAATGGTTTTCCACCTCTACTCCAACATTATTGAAATAGAAGAGTGAGTCAATTGCACTCTTTTCCATGTTAACAGCTGTCCTTCGCAGAATTTTACGATATTCTTCATTTGATTTTGCGGTATCAAGTACTTGATTTATCATGGAGTACATAACTTCTTCACCCTGTAGTGGTTTTACTTCCTTCAATACGGCAGGGAGTTGGTCAAAGAATTTTTCCGGATTAACCCATCCTTTCTCTTTGTCTGTCTTGTTTTGTTCGGGTAGTACAGGCAATTCTCTCCATACAGTAGTTTTCATGTGTCCGTTATATTCTGAGAGAGGATACATCGCTATTTGATTAATATACGACTGTACCTTATTTTGATCATCCTTCTCATCTTCCACAAACACACGTGGAATAACCGCATTGATGGATGTTTCGGAATAAATTACCTTATTGATTCCTTCGGGAACATCTCCTTTCCAGTTCGGACCGGCAAGTAAATAGAATCCGGGTTGTGTTCCGTACATCTTACCCAGTTCACCGAATGCATCGGTACGCTGGTTCATCAGACCATACATCCAAAAACGTTCACCAAAATTAGGGACCTGCAATACCACCGGAGACTTGTCAAGATTAGTGATACCGAATCCGTAAAATACATCCTGATTAGGATGTGCCACATCTTTTTGCTCAGGATCGGCATATTTGGGCAGAATTGTAAGATAGTTCACAGGGGCTACAGGCATTACTCCACCCAACAGTCCCTGAACGGGTACCTGGCTGAAAACCTGATGGCGGTTGTGCATGTTTACCAATGGCCAGCCCCAGATATACGCAATCCGGGCTACGCTCTCTACGTATTCTGGTGTCATCTGTGATATATGATTATTTACAGGTAATGATGTATTCAAACTTCTCTGTTCGTCAGAAACTTTTTCAGTTTTAACTGAGTTCGAATTATTTGCCTGGTTGCATGCTGACAAGAGCATACAACCGGCAAGGCAATATATATTGAGTGAATTGAAGATTTTCATAAATTTATTTTACTTTAGATATAACTGGAAGTGAATCTGTTCCGTTAAGTAATGATTCCTTTGGTTGGTACAATCTTAATATAAGATAGAAGTCACCATCAGGTGCAGGAAGCCAGTTACTCATATCTTTGGGCTTCTTATTTGATATATTTATTGTAATACTTCCATCAGGATTTGTTTTCAGTCCGCGTGTGTCAGCACCTATCTTATACCTGTCTATAGGATTTTCTATCAGCAATTTGGTCTTTGCATCATACATGGTTAGTGACCAGAACGCATCGACAGCTGGTGATTTGTCAAATGTCAGAGTATATTCATTTTTCCCGTTCAATGTCTTGCCATTACTGTCAGTATATGTAATAGGATACATGGCTTCCTTTTCACCTTGACCACCCAGATATGGTCCGCATACCATAGATCGTAGTCCGTATTTATATCCGTAATTATCCAGATCTGTAACCCACATCCATCCGTTTTTAACTATACCGGAAGTTACAATATTCGATGTAATTGTTTTAGGGCCGTCTTTCATTGCCTCTTTAAGCCCCTCCAGTTGTGCAGGCATCAGTTTCTCAGGCTGGAATCCGTTTTCCTTTGAGAGTCCTATCTTTTGCAGCATACCCACAAGAGCCTTGTCCTCATCAAGAATCGGATTGAATTTCATGGCTTCAGCAAGTTCGTACATGAAAGAAAGTTCTCCGTCATAGTTTTTCCATTCAGGAAGTTCCCTATAAGTGCCGCTTAAAGAACGGAGCTTGAACTGATCCTGTAGTTTGTGAACGGCTGTTATATCTTCACCTTCCTTTACATGTATTCTACCCCAAAGCCATACCTTGTCTGTTTTAGGGCGTATAACCTTATTTACACCATCGGGTACAGGCATATCCCATCCCGGAGGAAGAATCATATAAGTTCCGGCTTCGGTGCCTGTAGTTCTTCTACCTATATAGTCTGTTAGATTATGATACATGTCGAATACATTTATCACATAGTATCTGTCGTCCGTATCAGGAACTGTTATAAAGAACGGTTCATCAAGAACAACAACAGCACTCATGTAATAAGTGTCATTATTTGCTGTGGGCATATCCGTGTCCTTTGGTCCCGGAAGCTGTTTTGCCCATCCTATTTTATTAGTGGCAGCCCTATAGCTTGTAGGAGGGACGCCATCGCCAAGGTCAACATACTTGCGCATTACCTTTTCCATTCTTACAAGAGGATATCCCCACTGATAGGCCATGATACCTAGAGCCTTAGCTTCACTTTTCAATCCTTGATGTAATACATCCGGCGTTGGAGCTGTAGTAATCACAGGATCTTTCTCCTGTGAATAAGATGCTGAAGAAAACAGCATTGCCATACTTAAAAATATAGAAATCTTCTTCATATAATTAATGTTTTATATTATTTCATTACTTGCGATATGCCTATACCATCACCTTTCTGGCGTGGAGGAAAAGCTACAAGGCTTTTCTTAAATTCGCTTAGGTATGGAACTATTTGCGGAAGGATGTACGACTTTTCCTTCATCCAGAGGAAATGTCCCGGAGTATCCATACTGCGTTCAAATGGGTCAAGCTTGATATTTACAATAGCACCTCCATCAAGTTTTGTAGCACTCTCAAGCCACTTGTCCTTAATAGCCGCATGTATCTTCCATTGTCCGACTCTTATTGCATTCAGGCTATTCTCACCATAATAGAAGAACTCCTTACGTTCTGATTCTTCATTGTCAGTAAGCATACCTAACTGATTGTAACCGTCAAGATGTACACGGTATGTCATATCTCCTATTACTTTGCCATGCAGCAGTTCCTCCTTTATATTTTCATTACCGACTGCAGCCATCAGGGTAGGCAGCCAGTCTTCAGATGTCATGAATCCGTTGCAATAGCTTCCGGCAGGAATGTGTCCGTCCCACTGTACAAGCATGGGAACTCTGAAACCGCCATCCCATGTAGTTCCTTTTTCACCACGGAATCCTGCCGTACCGCCATCAGGCCAATGTGAAAGGTTCACGCCATTGTCTGCAGTAAATAGGATTATAGTATTTTTCCTTTCACCAAGTTCTTCCAGCTTGTCAAGCACTTGACCAACAATCCAGTCCAGCTGTGCCACACCGTCTGCATATTCACTGTGCCCCGAAACTCCGCGCCATCTGTCGCTTACATGAGTCATCTGATGCATACGTGTAGGGTTGAACCATAAGAAGAACGGTTCGTCTTTCTTACTTGCTTTTTCGAGCCATTCAATTGAGTGTTTCATGAAGATTTCGTCTATGTTCTCCATCTTCTTTGAAGTAAGAGGTCCCATATCCTTAATTTTCTGATTGCCTACCACCCCCCAGCGTTTGTCCTCTGTCGGATCAAACTCACTGGTAGCCTCACTCCATACCATATTTCTTGGGCGACCTATATATTCCGGGTCTTTAGGAAACTCAGGCTGTTCGGGCATTTCCATCATATTAAGATGATACATCATTCCATAGAATACGTCGAAACCATGATTGGTGGGAAGATACTCGTTTCTGTCACCCAAATGCCATTTACCGAACAATGCAGTCTGGTAACCCATATCTTTTAATAAAACAGCCAATGTCGGATCTTCTTTCTGAAGACCCACTTTAGAACCGGGTTGTCCCACCGAAGTAAGTCCGGTACGGATAGGATATTGTCCTGTCATAAGCGAAGACCGTCCGGCTGTACTACTTGCCTGGGCATAGTAGTCACTTATCATCATGCCGTTGTTGGCAATACGGTCAATGTTTGGTGTCTGATAAGCAGCAAGCCCACGATGATAACACGATGGGTCAAAATATCCCATATCATCCACTGTAATCATCAGGATGTTTGGCTGTTGGTTCTTTTTTGCCATAGCCTGGCCTCCAAACAGCATCATAAAAATAAAACTTGCGGAAATGAATTTCTTTTTCATATTTTCAATAAATGTGGGTTTTAAATTTTACGAAGGCAAAATAAACGAATAAACAGTGATTGAAAAAACTGCATTTTACTGAAACGGAAAAAGTTAGTGTGAAGCGGAATTTTGCATGAATGAAACGAAATGGATATATTCGATACATCTGTTTAAGCATAAGTGTCGAAAACCATAAAGAGACCTCAAGGATTTATTTTTCTGTTTTAAGTGTGAGAAGTTCCGTTTCGGTAAATTATAGTTTTGCCTTTCATATACTTCAGCCTAATTTTGTCTGTATAACAAAATATAACAAACAATGAATGTCAAGCATATTTTTCTAATTATCATCGCTTTAACTGTTTTCACAACACACTCTTTTTGCAGAATACCACATAGGTATGGCAATAATGAGTATTTTCAGATATCTAATGACTCGCTACAGTTCAAACGGCATAAGTATCCGCATCTGGAGGCATCATTGAAAGCCTTTTCTACCAATATGCTGATATGGGGATTCGACCGATATATCGTAAAAGAAGACTGGGCGTATATCAACGGTCAGACCATCAAGAACAATTTTAAATGCGGTCCTATATGGGATTCTAACTGTTTTTCTACGAACATGTTTGCACATCCGTTTCACGGTTCTATATATTTCAATTCGGCAAGAACATCAGGATTGTCATTCGGGCAGTCTATACCATATGTATTAGGTGGAAGTCTGATGTGGGAGTTTTTTATGGAAAGTGAATTTCCGTCAACCAACGACCTTCTTGCCACGACATTCGGTGGCGTGGCATTGGGTGAAATGACATTCAGAATCACAGACCTTCTAGTGGATAACCGTTCAATAGGAGCAGCCAGAGTTGGTAGGGAAATAATGATTGGGATACTTTCACCCATGCGTGCAGTGGACAGACTTATATCAGGAGAGGCCTGGAGAGTTACACCGTACAGAGGGAATGTATTGAGTGATTATCCTTTCAGTGTTTCCATAACCGGTGGAGTCCGTACGCTATATGACGCCAAAGGAGATGACAGGTTTAAGACCGGCGGTGTATGGATGATTGAAACAAGTTATGGGGAACTTGAAAAAGACATGTCATATTCTCCATACGAATGGTTTGATTTTGACATAGAACTTAATACGGCCCCAAGCTCACCTGTAATATCAAAATGGGAAAGCACAGGTATATTGTTTGGGAAGACATTAGAGAAACAGAATTCTAAAATGACCTTTGGAGCTTTCCAGTACTTCAGATACCATGATCATCAGTCATCATATATGCACTACCGTTTGGGAGAGGCTGTATCTTTGGGTGGGGGGTGTATCTATAATAGAAAACTCAGTAACGCGGTGAACCTTGAATGCGACATGCATGTTTCTGCCATACCGCTTGGTGCATCAAGTTCGGATTTCCTTATTCTGGACAGAAGGGATTACAACTGGGGCAGCGGCTATGGTGTAAAAGCCGGTATCGGACTGGTTGGTAGAAACAGCTTTCATCTGAATCTTAGTTCAGAACTGACACATTTGTTTTCATGGAACGGATATCCTGAGGATATTGACTGGGATAATATCGACCCTCTTAACTATAATATACAGGGTGATAAAAGCAATACTTTAGGACTGGTATCCTCGTTGAAGGGTAAATATTATATTACGGAAAATCTTGGACTGTCATTTACATATACAAATTTATACCGCCGTACGGATTATGAGTTCGAGGGTATAAGGAAGCATTCGGTCAATGACTTTACCTTGGGAATAAGTTACCGACTTTAATGTTGATGAATTTATTAGTCTTAAGAGATATTAGCTCTTTGAGATATTATTTCATCCATATTCTCTTTAGCCCATATTACAAGTTCTTTCAATAGCGGAACAAATGATTTTCCACGTTCTGTAAGATTATATTCAACACGTGGAGGAACTTCAGCATAGATGTTTCTTTTAACCAGTCCATCCTCTTCGAGAGTACGAAGCGTAACAGTAAGCATTTTCTGTGATATGTCAGGTATATTCTTATGCAAGGCATTGAAACGCATTATACCTTCCTGCTCAAGTATGCACAGGACCAGGATTGACCACTTGTCGCAAATCCTTGACAAGACATTGCGTATAGGACATTTGGGAGAAACCATATCGGTGTCGAATTTTGTTTTCATAACAGTTTAATTTACAATATTACTATACAAAGGTAACCAAGTTTTGAATAAATACCAAGTATCTGTTATTAATATTGGTTTAAGTTGTTAATCTATAATAAACATGTATTTCATAAATGGTTAAAAAACAGCATTACTAACCTTCCGGTAACTATCTGAGTTTAAAGTTCCTTCTTGTTTCAGATATATAACAGGTATATTTTTGCAGAAGTAAATCAAACAATAAAACTTATATTATATGAAAGAGATTAACAGTATTTCTAAAGGAATCAATTACAATGCCATTTCATTGGGTAGTCTTTGCGGTTTGAACGATTATGTTTTGACTTTATCTCCGGAGATACAGATACCGGGAAAGGTTTTTATCGGACACGAACTTATGTGCTCCGGAGCAGAAATATCATTTCAGGTGTTTGAGCCCGGAAGCGAAACCGGCTTTCTTCACAGTCATCACACTCACGAGGAGATATACATCTTCATAAAAGGAGAAGGTGAGTTTCAGGTTGATGGGGAAATATTTTCCGTAGGCGAAGGCTCAGTCATACGGGTATCACCTTCAGGAAAACGTTCTGTAAGAAACAATGGGAATGAGAGTCTTACGATGATTTGCATACAGTACAAATCCGCCCCTTTCGGCGAAGAAGATGCAGCTGATGCTGTCATACTTCCGGAAAAAGTAAAATGGAGTAAATAAGAAATAATTATGCTTATGAGAAAATACATATTATCGTTTGCCATACTGTGTTCGTTGGGAACTTCATCATTTGCCCAATCTGTAACACCGGAGACACAGATGCTGATAAACCGTAACAGTGAATTCAGGAAAGATATAATAAAATTGGCAGACAATGTCTATACGGCAGTTGGGTATGACGCTTCAAATGTCACAATGATTATAGGTACAGACGGTATTGTCTTGATTGATGCAGGAAAAATACCAGAACTGACAAAGGATATATATGCCGAATTCAGAAAGATAACTGACAAGCCTGTTACAGGAATAATCTTCACACACGGGCATGGCGACCATACGAGAGGAGTTACCTCTTTCCTTGGGAACGGCCCAAAGCCGAGGATATGGGCAGCTGACGGGTTCTATATGGAGAACAGTTTTCCGGCTGCGGCAGGATTCAAGAACAACCGTTCATACAGACAGCAGGGTATGCGCCTGAGACCAGAGCAACGTATAAACAACGGAGTTGCACCGGTTGTATATCCGGGCGGCAAGTATATAAAAAACTATAATTTCATACTATTCCTAATGAGAAAATTACATTTTACTTTGCCAACAATCTTGTTTAAATTATTTTTGTAACTGTTAATGTCAAATTTAATTATGTCTATGGATGCAATTCAATTACTGAAAAACAGAAGAAGTGTTCGCAAATACAGAAGTCAGGATATTCCGAGAGAGCTTATTACAGAGATTGTAAAACTGAGTCAGTTTGCCCCTTCTTGGTCCAACTACCAGATAGCAAGGTATAATATAATTGATAACAAGACTATTATAGAAGACATTGCCAACAACTGCGTACAAGGTTTTGTTTATAATGCTAAAACACTCACCAGAGCAAGTGGTGTAGTAGTATTAAGCTATGTAACAGGTAAAAGCGGTTCTTTGGAAGGCAAGGTAAAACCGGAAGACGCCGTTCCGGGTGACAGTGTTGCATGGGAGTGTTTTGATGCCGGTATAGCATGTCTGCAATTCTGTCTTTCTGCATACGCAAAAGGAGTTGCCACTTGTGTTTTAGGAGTAATCAACAACGAAGCTATTGCGAAAAGGATTGGCCTGCCTGATAACGAAAAAGTGGCAGCGCTTATTGTTTACGGTTACGAAGATGGAGAACATCATGAAGCTCCTGCAAGAAAAGAAGTAGAAGAAATTCTGCGTTTTATAGATTAACGATAATCACATAAATCAATACAAACAGTTTTGCCTCCCGGCTTTTCAATAGCCGGAGGCATTTTATATTCATAATTGGGGAGCCATATAGAAACCATAGCTGTAATAGAGCTTGCATTTTATTGTTATGATGCATATGAATTATTAATTCCATACCATCCATATTCTCATTTTACAAATCTGTTATATGAACACAGAGATTCATTATAGTGTATAGACTAAAGATGATGTTATAGCTTTTCATAAAGTAAGTATTATTTGTATTTGACGTGCTTTTTGAAAGTAAATACCTGAATTATGTCTATTACCTTTTAGGATATTTTCTTTTAAATAGACAGCACTGTTAATAACGACCAAGACTATAATCATTATTATCACAATTAGAAATGCTTCAATTGTTAAAATAAATATTTCTATTAACTATTTCAATGCTTCAAACTGTAGTGTACTAAATAAGTTGACACAAATTATTTAGTAACATGCGTGAATATAAAAAGTATTCAAAAGAAGAATGTTTATCTTATTTGGAGGAATATTTGTCCTCTTCGTTCACGAAAAGGCAATTTGAACGAGAAAAA
>JAXEBI010000055.1:0-69635 GCA_034094155.1 Phocaeicola sp. | reverse complement strand
TTTGCTTTAAGTTACTGATTTTCAAGGACTTTTGCAAGTATTTTATCCCTTAATTTTCAACTATTTACAACTTTTTTGAGGTCTAAATGACCTCGGTTAAACTTATAAAAATACAGCAGTTCAACTGCTGATTGGAATTAATGACTGGAATATACGAGAATGTTAAATTGTAATGTGATTAACTTCATATTTTGTTAAGTATATTAAGATAAATATAAACAAACAGGTTTTTTAGTATATTCGGACAATAAAAAAATGTGAGCATATTTTGATTAAAATGCGGCCAAGTTTTAGTCAAAATATGCTCACACTTTTTTTAAGTGTCTAAACACCCTGTTTTGGGTAGTGATAAGTTCTTTTAAAATCAGGTTTATGTTCCGGTTTTATGTGTTTTTGCTCCTTAATTTTTCTATTTCATCTTTTAATTTGTAATTCCTTTAATTGATATAATGTTATGTCTTTAGAATGTCATGTGTGACATTGTATTTGTAGTTTATTGTTTTTTATTCTTAATGCTGTATAATATTCATTTATTAGTATCTTTTTGTTTTTTAAGCACATCGTGAGATTCTTTTATTTTAGTTTGTTTTTTATTATTGTGCAGTTTTCAAGAAATATTTTAAGTCAAATTGTCAATAAGATAACCTTTTATTCTTTCTCTTATAAAAATCATTTTGGCAACTATAGATTATTGATAAATTTTCATGGAATATATAAAACAAAAGAAGTGTATTTTAATGTCGGATAATTAAAATACACTTCTTTTGTTTTATCTTGTTATGGTTACGTTCTTTATTTCAAATCCTTTGTATTGATATGTATCTATTTTTATAAGTTTTATTTCTTTTACTTCCTTACTGATGCCTTCAATCTGGACTGATCCTTTTAATGGTATTCCTGCAGGAAGAATTAAACCTTGTGGTCCTACTTCTTTACCGCCAATCATAACAGCAGATAAACCATGAGATTCCCCTTGATCGTCCCATGCTGTACCTCCACCATGATTTAATTTAATTTCTTCAGATGTTGTATTGGTTATAGTAAAGTTTATAAGGATAGTTCCATTACCTTCCTCATAACACTCTTTATATTTAAGTTCTAATTTTCTAGTTGGCGATAATATAGATACATTATTGTTTGAACTTGAATTGTCGCCTTGCAAATTATTGTCTGAATTGTCCTCGTTTCTGACAATATCAAATTTCTTGACTTCGAAACCTTTAAACTGATATGTATTTATAGTTATCTTTGAAATGCTTTGCGCTTTCGAGGTTACTTGTTTAAGACGTACAATAGCTTTGACAGGTATTTCGGGAGGAACTTCTACACCGGTTGGACTTACAGATTTTCCTGCTATAGTAAAGCTGTTGTCACCAAAATTGTATGAGTTGCCCAGATTATCCCATGCGGTACCTCCTCCCCAGGATAGTCCGATACTTTGTTCTGTCATATTTGTAAGCATAAACTCTATTACAACATCATGTCCTTCTGTGTAATTTCCTTTATACTCAAGCTTTAGATTTTTGGTTGGAGAAGTTACTCTTACACCACTGTTCTGGGTTGTATTGTTTGCTGTACCGTCTAATGTTGAATTTATTTCTTCTAATGTCTGGTTGGTATCATCCAAAGTCTTGTTTACTTTTTCCAGGAATTTACCAAACTTGTTTTTTTTCTTTTCTTGTGCCTGTACATTCATACATGTGAATAACATACCGGCACACGCAATAATAACAAATACCTTTTTCATCTTGTAATAATTTTATTGTTTTATTCTTCGTTTCTTTGTAAGTTTTCTGTGTAAACTTTTTACAAATTTAAATGTATTTTGTATATTAAATTGTCACTGAAAAAGGTGATAATGTTATTGAATTATTTTAATTCAAATGTTTGATAACATAATAAATATGTTTATTGATATATAATCTTATGCAGAATATAATCTCTTTTAAAATAAAAAAGAAGCGAACCATAAACTCCTTTATAGTCCGCTTCTTCTGTAATTGTAATTGATGTTATCATCAAAGTGTGTTTGTATATGTATATTCTTAGATTTATACAAATTAAAGAATATTTTCCGGTATCGGAATAATCGCGTGTTATTGATTATACAATACCCTGAGCCATCATAGCTTTAGCAACCTTCATGAATCCGGCTACGTTTGCACCCTTCACGTAGTTGATATATCCGTCTGGTTCTGTACCATACTGAACGCAAGCTTCGTGAATGTTCTTCATGATGCTCTTAAGTTTTTCGTCAACTTCTTCTGCACTCCAGCTAAGTTTGATAGAATTCTGAGTCATTTCAAGACCAGAAACTGATACACCACCGGCATTTGCTGCTTTACCAGGAGCATAAAGAATCTTAGCTTCCTGGAATACACGGATAGCTTCAGGAGTAGAAGGCATGTTAGCTCCTTCGGATACTGCGATTACACCGTTTGCTACAAGAGCTTTGGCATCGTCACCGTTGATTTCGTTCTGAGTTGCAGATGGAAGAGCGATATCTGCCTTTTCGTTCCATGGACGAGCTCCTGCTACATACTTGCAACCGTATTTTTCTGCATATTCGCGGATACGTCCACGGTACAAGTTCTTGAGTTCCATGATATAATCAAGCTTTTCGCGGTCGATACCGTCCGGATCATAAATATATCCGTCTGAATCTGACATTGTAACAACTTTAGCTCCAAGCTGGATAAGTTTTTCTACTGTATACTGTGCCACATTACCTGAACCGGAAACAAGGCAAGTCTTGCCTGCAAGTTCGATATTGCGTGTTTTAAGCATTTCCAACAGGAAGTAGATGTTTCCGTAACCTGTTGCTTCAGGACGGATAAGTGAACCACCGAATTCGCGGCCTTTACCAGTCAATACTCCTGTAAATTCGTGAGCCAATTTCTTGTACATACCGAACATGTAACCAACTTCACGTCCGCCTACACCTATATCTCCGGCTGGAACGTCGGTTTCAGGACCGATATGACGCCATAATTCGAGCATGAATGCCTGACAGAAACGCATAACTTCTGCATTTGACTTTCCGCGTGGAGAGAAGTCTGAACCACCTTTAGCTCCACCCATTGGAAGAGTAGTAAGTGAGTTCTTGAATGTCTGTTCGAAAGCAAGGAACTTAAGGATTGACAAGTTTACTGATGAGTGGAAACGGATACCGCCTTTGTAAGGACCGATTACGTTGTTGTGCTGAACACGGTAACCCATATTAGTCTGGATATTACCTTTGTCGTCCATCCATGTAACACGGAACTGATATACTCTGTCCGGAATGCAAAGACGTTCAATAAGATTTACCTTGTCAAATTCTGGGTGTTTGTTGTATTCTTCTTCGATTGTACCCAATACCTCTTCTACTGCCTGATGATACTCAGGTTCATTAGGGAATCTTCTCTTCAAATCTTCCAATACTTTAGCTGCATTCATAATCTTTACCTTAAATTAAATTGGTTGTTTTATTTGTTCTATTTGTTTTTATTCATCTCTTGTTTGATGGTGCAAATGTATATCAAAGATTTTGTTTATACAACATTTTGATTGAAAAAAATGAGAAAAATATCTTTTTTATACTTTTTCGGCTAAAATGATGTTGAAATGTTTATTTCTTTTTGCTATTGATAGACTTGGCTATCGGTATGAAAACTAGTGCGGCCGACATAAGTATTGTCACTATGAGTGGGCCGTCTATTTTGGGTGAAGAAGTGATAACTATGAAGCATAGGACAGCCCAAAACAGGGTTAGAAGCACACATTGGGTATTGTTGAGTGGTTTTCGCATAATAACTTGAATTTAAAATTAAGGGCAGGGTAATAGTTTTACCCTGCCCTGTGTTATTTTGCTGTTATCAGCATTTGTTTTTTTTCTTTTTGTCGACAATTGCATCGATACAGGCAATGGCCGTAATGTTTACTATATCACGGACAGAACTTTCTATATCTGTAAAGTGTATAGGCTTGTTAAGTCCTATCTGGATAGGGCCTATAACTTCGGTGTCACTCATGTTCTGTATAAGCTGATATGTTGAGTTGGCCGAGCTAAGGTTAGGGAATATAAGTGTATTAACCTGTTTGCCTTTGAGCTTGGTGAAAGGATATTTTTCATCACGCAATTTGTCGTTCAATGCAAACTTAACCTGCATTTCTCCGTCTATCACCATATCAGGGAAGTTCTTGTGCATATATGCTACAGCCTCGTGTACTGCTGCAGGACTTCCTTCTGTATCGGCTCCGAAGTTGGAGTAAGACAGCATAGCCATAACCGGTTCCTGGTTGAAGAATCGTACTGCATTGGTAGAGAGTCGTGCGATATCTATCAGTGCGTCAGTGTTAGGATGACGGTTTATCAGAGTATCTGCAATGAAATAAGTTCCTTTTTTGGAATTAAGTATGTGCATTGTTCCGAAATGGTTGTATCCTTCCTGGATTCCGATAACTTCCTTGGCTACCTTGATAGTGTTGCTGTACTTGGTATAAAGTCCTGTAACGAAAGCATCTGCATCACCGGTTTCAACCATCATCATACCGAAGTAATTGCGTTCGAACATCTTATCGTTGGCTTCCTGGAAGTTTGCTCCCTGGCGGGCACGTTTTTCGCACAAGATGCGTGCATAGCGTTCGCGGCGTTCTGCTTCATCATCGTGTCGCAGGTTTACTATTTCTATACCTTCAAGGCTCAGTTCAAGTTCTTTTGCAAGTTTCTGTATTCTTTCTGTATTTCCCAAAAGGATAGGGTGGCATATACCTTCAGCCTTTGCTTCTACTGCAGCTTTAAGCATGTTAGGGTGTGTGCCTTCTGCAAATACTACTCTCTGTGGGCAGCGGCGTGCTGTTTCGTACAACTGGCGTGTCAGTTTGTTTTCCTGTCCCATCAGTTCGCGAAGGTGGTTCTTGTATTCGTTCCAGTCGGTTATTTCCTTGCGGGCAACTCCCGATTCCATAGCTGCCTTGGCTACTGCCATAGATACTTCTGTAATAAGACGTGGATCTACCGGTTTTGGTATGAAATATTCAGGACCGAATGAAAGATTGTTTACATGATATGCTTCGTTCACTACATCTGGTACAGGTTTCTTTGCAAGTTCTGCTATGGCGCGTACAGCAGCAAGTTTCATTTCTTCGTTGATGGCCTTTGCTCTTGTATCAAGGGCACCGCGGAAAATATATGGGAAACCTATAACATTATTTATCTGGTTAGGATAATCTGAGCGTCCGGTTGACATAAGTACATCAGGACGTGCGCTCATGGCATCTTCGTAAGAAATTTCAGGAGTAGGGTTTGCCAAAGCGAATACTATAGGGTTCTTTGCCATGCTGCGTACCATGTCCTGTGAAAGCACGTTTCCTTTAGACAGTCCGAGGAATACGTCAGCTCCTTTGATGGCTTCTTCAAGAGTATGGACGTCGCGGCGGTCGGTAGCAAAGAATTTCTTGCTTTCTGTAAGATTAGGACGGTCGCTTGTAATAACTCCCTTGCTGTCGAGCATTAGGATATTCTCCTTTCTTGCACCAAGGGCGATGTAAAGTTTGGTACAAGAAGTGGCAGATGCGCCGGCTCCGTTTACTACAATCTTAACGTCTTCAATCTTCTTTCCAGCCACTTCGAGGGCATTCAGAAGACCGGCACTTGAAATAATGGCAGTACCATGCTGGTCGTCGTGCATAACAGGGATATCGAGTTCTGCTTTAAGACGTTCTTCTATTTCGAAGCACTCAGGAGCTTTTATATCTTCGAGGTTGATACCGCCGAATGTCGGAGCAATAGCTTTGACAGCTTCAATGAATTTTTCAGGATCTTTTTCGTTGACTTCTATGTCGAATACATCTATTCCTGCATATATCTTGAACAAAAGTCCCTTACCTTCCATAACCGGTTTGCCGCTCATGGCACCTATATCACCAAGTCCAAGTACAGCAGTACCGTTTGATATTACAGCTACAAGATTACCTTTGGCTGTATAGTCGTATGCAGTGTCCTGATTCTTTTGAATTTCCAGACAAGGTTCGGCTACCCCCGGCGAGTATGCCAAAGACAGGTCGCGCTGAGTCTGGTATGGTTTGGTGGGGATGACTTCAATTTTCCCCGGTTTGCCCTGCGAGTGATATAGCAAGGCAGCTTCTCTTGTTATTTTTGCCATATCTTTAAATTTTAAAGTTATTATCTGTTTTGATATTAGTTACTATTCTCTTATATTTTGTATAATGTATAATCTTTTCTTTTGCAAATTGGAATAAAATGACGCACAAATGTATAAATAAAAATCTAAATGTAACTTTTTGTTGGCTTAATTTCTCTAAATACTTTTTGCTTTTTCTAAAAATGCCTTAAATAAAATGCCTGTTAAAATAGTCAATTATTCCGATTAATTGGTATATATTTAATATTATGGAATTTTTGGGTTATAGTTAGTTAATAATGAAACTTATCAATTTCTAAATTTCTTATATTTGCAAATAATTTTATATGGAAATAGAAAATAAAAATGATTAAAGATAATAGTAACAGTTAATTTTTTTATGAAAATGAAAAGTAAGATTGGGTTTATCTATTGCCGTGCAGCTCTCTTTTCTTTGGGAGTAACGGCTCTTACTGCTTGTGGCGGAGGCCAGAGTGGTATGAAGATGGGTGATGATGAATTTACAGTTATGGCTGTGGCGGAAACAGAAAGCCATCAGACTACAACTTATCCTGCTACTATAAAAGGTTCTCAGGATATTGAAATTCGTCCTCAGGTTTCCGGATTCATAGTGAAATTGTGTGTTGATGAGGGAGCTATGGTAAAACGTGGACAGGCATTGTTCCAGATTGACCCTACTCAGTATCAGGCAGCTTATAATCAGGCTAAGGCTTCTGTAGAATCGGCTGAAGCTAATCTTGAAACACTGAAGTCGACCGAAGCAAATAAAAAAATGCTTCATGAGCAGAAAATCGTGAGTGATTTTGAGTATCAGACAGCCGTAAACAACTTGCTTTCTGCAAAGGCTGCTCTTGCTCAGGCAAAGGCTGCTCTTACTGCTGCCAAGCAGAATCTGGGTTTCTGTACTGTTACAAGTCCGTCGGATGGTGTTATAGGTACTTTCCCTTATCGTATCGGTAGTTTGGTTAGCCCTTCTGTCGCTCAGCCTCTTACTACTGTTTCTCAGATAGGAGATATGTATGTGTATTTCTCTATGACAGAAAAACAATTGTTGGGCATGACTAAATCTAATTTGTCTCTTAATGAACAGCTGGAAGCTATGCCTGAAGTTAAACTGCAGCTTGCCGACGGATCGATATACGAACAAGCTGGTAAGATTGATGCTGTGAGCGGTGTTATTGATCAGACTACAGGTTCTGTAAGCATGCGTGCTATTTTCCCTAACTCTAAGAATATCCTTCGAAGTGGAGGTATGGCCAATATCATTTTCCCTTATGTGATGGAGAATGTTATTCTTATTCCTCAGAGTGCGACACAGGAAATTCAGGATAAGAAGTTTGTTTATGTGCTTCAGCCTGACAGTACTCTTAAGCATACAGAAGTTTCTATCTCAAATCTTAATGACGGAAAGAATTATATTGTGACAGGCGGTATCAAGTCTGGCGATAAGATTGTTATAGAAGGTGTACAGAAACTTCGTGAAGGACAGAAAATTGTGCCTATTACTCCTGAACAGAGAGAAGCTAAATTCCAAAAGCATATCAAAGATCAGAAGGAAGGTAATCTGGCTTCAGCTTTCGGCGCGTAAAAGAGTAAGGGCTTCCAGATGTGGAAGTTTCAGTGGAATATATATTGTATTCAATGAATTAACTTGAATATTTTTCAATTATAACCTGTGATTAATCAATGAAATTAGATAAATTTATTACACGTCCGGTACTGTCTACTGTGATATCCATATTGATGGTGATTCTTGGTGTGATAGGTCTGGCTACACTGCCTGTTACTCAGTATCCGGATATTGCACCTCCTACCGTATCGGTAAGAGCGTCTTATCAGGGTGCCAACGCCACTACTGTGTTGAACTCTGTTATCGCACCTCTGGAAGACCAGATAAACGGTGTGGAAAACATGATGTATATTACATCTACAGCATCAAATAATGGTTCGGCTGATATCAGTGTGTATTTTAACCAGGGAACAGACCCTGATATGGCTGCCGTAAACGTGCAGAACCGTGTGTCTATGGCACAGGGATTGCTGCCAGCCGAAGTTACAAAGGTGGGTGTAACCACTCAGAAAAGACAAAACTCTATGTTGCTTATCTTCTCTATATATGATGAGAGTGATGAGTATACTACCGAGTTTATAGAAAACTATGCGCAGATTAACCTTATCCCTGAAATTAAACGTGTGAAGGGTGTGGGTGATGCCAATGTGATGGGTGTGGACTACTCTATGCGTATATGGCTGAAACCTGATGTTATGGCGCAGTATAATATGGTGCCTAATGATGTGGCCGGGGTACTTGCTGAACAGAACATCGAGGCCGCTCCGGGTCAGTTTGGTGAAAGAGGTAACCAGACTTTCCAGTATACTATCAGATATAAAGGACGTTTGCAGCAGATTGAAGAGTTTGAGGATATTGTAGTGAAGGCTTTGCCTGACGGACGTATGCTTAGACTTGGTGATGTGGCTGATATCGAACTTGGTCGTCTTTCTTATTCGTTCAACAATAAGGTTAACGGTCATAAGGCTGTAACTTGTATCACTTATCAGATGGCTGGTACTAATGCTACAGCTACTATCAATGAACTTGTTAAGGTTCTTAATAATTTTGAGGAAACTCTTCCTACAGGACTTAAGATTAATATTGCACAGAATGCCAACGACTTCCTTTATGCATCTATTCATGAGGTTATAAAGACCCTTATCGAGGCATTTATCCTTGTGTTTGTGGTTGTGTATTTGTTCTTGCAGGATATGCGTTCAACCCTGATTCCGGCTATTGCTATTCCTGTGGCTTTGATTGCTACATTCTTTGTCCTGAAACTTATCGGATTTAGTGTGAACTTGCTTACACTTTCGGCCATGGTGCTTGCTATCGCCATAGTGGTGGACGATGCCATAGTGGTGGTGGAAGGTGTGCATGCCAAGCTCGACCAGGGATATAAGTCGTCAAAAGAGGCTTCAATAGATGCCATGAGCGAACTTAGCGGTGCTATCGTATCTATTACACTTGTGATGATGTCTGTGTTTATCCCTGTAAGTTTTATGGGTGGTACTGCCGGTACTTTCTATCGCCAGTTCGGTATTACAATGGCTATTTCTATTGCATTCTCTGCTATCAATGCGCTGACTTTGTCGCCTGCTCTTTGTGCATTGTTCCTGAAACCGCATGAAAGCGAGCATACAAATAAGAAATTGTCGAGAGTAGACAGATTCTTCGTTTCGTTTAATGCTGCGTACGATTCTTTGCTGAAGAGTTATAAAAAGCGTGTGGTATTCTTTATTCATAAGAAGTGGCTGTCGTTCGGACTTGTTGGTGCATCTATAGTATTGCTTGTATTCTTTATGAATACTACTCCTACCGGTATGGTGCCTAATGAAGATACCGGTACTATCATGGGTGCTGTGACACTTCCTCCTGGTACATCTCAGGAAAGAGCATTGGAGGTACTTGAAAGGGTGGATAGCCTTGTAGCTGCCGATCCGGCAGTTGCTTCACGTACCATTATTTCCGGTTTCGGATTTATCGGTGGTCAGGGCCCTTCTTATGGTTCTGTAATTATCAAGCTTAAGAATTGGGAAGAACGATCTATGATGCAGAATTCTGACATAATTGTGGGTACATTGTTTATGCGTGCCCAGAAGGTTATCAAGGATGCACAGGTATTGTTCTTTGCTCCTCCTATGATTCCGGGTTATTCTATTTCAAGTGATATCGAGCTTAATATGCAGGATAAGACTGGTGGTGACCTGAATCATTTTTTTGATGTGGTTAATGACTATATTGCTGCACTTGAAAGCCGTCCGGAAATTTCGCGTGCACAGACAACATTCAACCCAAGTTTCCCTCAGTATATGATGGATATCGATGCTGCTGCCTGCAAGAAAGCCGGAGTGAGTCCAAGTGATATCCTTTCTACTATGCAGGGATATTTCGGAGGTTTGTATGCTTCAAACTTCAACCGTTTCGGTAAGATGTACCGTGTAATGATTCAGGCTAATCCTGAATCAACAAAGAATCTTGAGTCGCTCAACAGTATCAAGATTAGAAACGGAAATACAATGGCTCCTATCACCCAGTTCGTTTCATTGAGAAAGGTTTATGGTCCTGATATCATCAACCGTTTCAATCTTTATACTTCTATGAAGGTGATGGTGGCTCCGGCTTCCGGTTATACATCAGGACAGGCTCTTCAGGCTATAGCCGAAGTTGCCAAGGAAAATCTTCCTACAGGTTTCGGATATGAGCTTGGTGGTATGGCGCGTGAAGAGGCTTCAACAAGCGGAAGTACAACAGGACTTATATTCGTGCTTTGCTTCGTATTCGTTTACTTGTTGCTGAGTGCCCAGTATGAAAGTTATATTCTTCCGTTGGCTGTATTGTTGTCAGTTCCGTTCGGTTTGCTTGGTAGCTTCCTGTTCGTGAATGGTTTCAGTGCATTGGGAAGTATTCCGGCATTGAAGATGATTATCGGTTCTATGTCAAACGATATTTATATGCAGATTGCCCTTATCATGCTTATGGGTCTGTTGGCTAAGAATGCAATTCTTATCGTAGAGTTTGCCCTCGACCGCCGCAAACAGGGTATGAGTATTTCATGGGCTGCTGTGCTTGGTGCTTCTGCCCGTCTACGTCCTATCCTTATGACTTCACTTGCCATGATTGTAGGTCTTATCCCTCTTATGCTTGCGATGGGTGTAGGTGCACATGGAAACCGTACACTTGGTGCATCTGCTATTGGTGGTATGTTGATAGGTATGATATTCCAGATATTTATCGTTCCGGTTCTGTTCGTGGTATTCCAGTGGGTACAGGAGAAATTCAAGCCTATGGAATGGGATAGCCTTGATGAAAGTGAGGTTGAAGCCGAACTTGAACAGTATTCTCCGGGTAAATAATTATCATTATCGGATGATAATACCTGTGTTAATATAAATATAAGTATTGTATTTAGATTTTAATCGATAATAATGAAGAAACAATTTATAGGAATGATGTGTGTGGCTGCCATGATGAGCAGCTGCCACATCTACAAAGCATACGACCGTCCGGAGAGTATTGATGCATCGGGCATTTACAGAGATCCTGTTTCTGAAACAGATACTCTGGCGGCAGATACTGCCAACATGGGTAATCTTCCATGGAAGGAAGTGTTTACCGATGCTCGTCTTCAGGTTTTGATAGAGGAAGGTCTGGCCAATAATGTTGATATGCAGGCTGCGGTTCTCAGAGTTGAGGAGGCTAAGGTTATGCTTACTTCGGCCAAGTTGTCGTATTTGCCGTCTATTAATCTTGCACCTCAGGGTACAATGACATCTATGGATGGAGGTGAAATGGTAAAGGCATATCAGTTGCCTGCTGCAGCAAGTTGGGAAATAGACCTGTTTGGAAAGATTCTTAACGCAAAAAGAGGCCAGCAGGCTGTTTATCTTCAGAGTAAGTATGCCCAGCAAGCTGTACGTTCACAGATTATTTGTGGTATAGCCAATGTATATTATACTTTGCTGATGCTCGACCGTCAGGTGGAGATTACTACAAGCACAGCTGCTATCTATAAGGAAAATGTACGTGCTATGGAGGCTATGAAGGTAGCTGGTTATGTTAATGAAGCAGCCGTTACACAAATGCGTGCGGCAAGTCATCAGGTTGAGGCTTCTTTGCTTGACCTCAAACGTCAGGTAAGAGAAACTGAGAATTCTCTTGCAGTGCTTCTTGCCAAGGCACCTCAGACTATAGAGCGTGGAAAACTTGAAGATCAGGTTATGCCTGACGAACTTACAGCAGGTGTCCCTTTGCAGTTGCTCGAAAACCGTCCTGACGTGAAGATTGCCGAGATGACTCTTGCGAGTGCTTATTATACAACAAACCAGGCTCGTTCTGCTTTCTATCCAAATCTTAAGATTGGTGGAAATGCTGGTTGGACAAACGGTTCAGGTGTAGCTGTATCAAATCCGGGACAGTTCTTGTTTCAGGCTTTGGCTTCTCTAACTCAACCTATATTCAATAATGGTAAACTTGTTGCCAATCTTAAGGTTTCTAAAGCTGAGGAGGAAATCGCCCGTATGAATTACCAGCAGACTATCCTTGAAGCTGGTAAAGAAGTTAGCGATGCTCTATATCTTTATGAGACAGTCAATAAAAAGCTTGTTGAGGACAGAGGTAGAGTGGAACAGCTCGAAAAGGCTGTGGTTTATACAAAGGCTTTGTTCCAGAGTGCCGAATCGACATATCTTGAGGTTCTTACTGCGCAGCAGAATTTGTTGAGTGCCGAATTGAGTGAAGTTTCTGATAACTTCCAGCGTATGCAGGCAGTTATTAACCTGTATAGTGCCTTAGGCGGCGGAAGGGAATAAAATTCACCATTCAATATTCGTGAGCAAACTTAGAAGTGGGTTCCTGGGCTTGCTGCTTCAGGAACTCACTGATATAAGAACTCTTGAACTTGAAACTTTCTAACTTAAAAACTAATAATTTTAAAAACTCACAAATATGATAAGTCCTTTAGCTTATGTTGATCCGAGTGCGAAGCTTGGCAACAATGTTACGGTTCATCCATTTGCCTATATCGACAAGAATGTGGAGATTGGCGATGATAATGTGATAATGCCATATGCCAGCATTATGAGCGGAGCTCGTATGGGAAATGGCAATACTGTTTATCAGGGTGCTGTTGTAGGGGCCGTACCTCAGGATTTTACCTATAAGGGTGAAGATACTTTTGTCCGTATAGGCAATAATAATGTGATAAGAGAAAATGCTGTTATAACCCGTGGTACTTTCCCTGAACATGATACAGTGGTGGGCAGCAATAACTTTATTATGCAGGGTGTGAGAATATCTCATGATGTAGAGATAGGAAACCGATGCATAATAGGTAATGGTACTCAGATTTCTGGCTATTGTAAGGTGTATGATTATGCTATTCTTACATCGAATGTGTTGATGCAGGGACATACTCGTCTGGGAAGTTTCTCTGTGGTACAGGGAGGATGCAGGTTTACTAAAGATATTCCTCCGTTTATAGTTGCGGCTCATGAACCGATAGCTTTCTATAGTATCAATACTAAGGTGCTTGAACATGAAGGAGTTCCGGAAACTATTATCAAGCATATTGCTCAGGCATACAGAATTCTGTATAAGGCCAATACTTCACAGAATGATGCTTTGATGAGAATTAAGGAACAGGTTCCTGGAAGTGAACATATCGATATGATTGTTGATTTCGTATCTTCTTCTAAACTTGGAATTATACATTAACAGACAAAGGTCTGTATGTTATATTTTATTAATGTCTGCCGATATATGTATATGTGGAATATATGTGCATCGGCAGACTTTTTTTATGTGAAATAAAAGCGTATCTTTGCGGCGTTTTTACTAATGTAACAAACTTGGTTTATAGAGTTTTCTGAAGTTTTTTGGTGTATGCATAAGATGAAGAATAAATTGCATAATACGTTTTTGCTGATGGTGCTTGTGATGGGAGGACTTGCAGCACTTCATTTTCTTCCTGTACTGAGCTTGGGAGGAAGTACTTTGCGTAAGGTCGATTTGCTGTCGGATGTGAGACGCAAGGTTAATGATAATGATGTTATGGGTAATAATATGCTTTCTGCCGATGGTATGGTTTCTGATACTGATACTGTTGCTCCTCTGCCTGTGGTTAAGCCGCCGTTTATTGATTCATGTAAGTCGGGTATGGTTTGTATTGAGGATTACTCAGACTCAACTTCGAGAGGTATGGCTCATTTTTATGAGGCTCTTTCAGAATTGTCGGCAAAAGGAGGTAGTGTGAGAGTTGCATATTTTGGTGATTCATATATTGAGGGAGATATTCTTACTGCCGACCTTAGACGACTGTTGCAGAAAGAATATGGTGGCCGTGGAGTTGGGTACGTATCTGTTACTTCGAGGGTATCTAAATTCCGTCCGACTGTAAAGCATCAGTTCGGAGGCTGGAAATCGCATAATGTTACAGATACTATCGGGTTTGCCCGTTCGAAACAGGACATTTCAAATAACTATTTTCAGGCCAAAACAGGTGCGTATGTCTCACTGGAAGGCATGAAGAAATATGCTGCAGGGCTTGATACGTGTTCAGTATCTTCATTTTTTTATCTTACAGATGATTCGCTTCGGCTTACCGCACTTGTAAACGGTAAGGATAAGTATGAGTTTAATGTCGTGGGCGACAGTACTCTCCAGTGTTCTTCAGTAAAAGGAAAGATAGGTAGTGTAAAATGGACAGTAGACAAGGCTTCGGAAAAAGCTTTGTTCTATGCTGTTACAATGGATAGTGAGAATGGAGTTGCTGTCGATAATTTCAGTACTCGAGGCAGCAGCGGGCAGCAGATTTCCGGTATTCCTATGTCTGTATTGAAAAGATATAACGAACTGCGTAAGTATAATCTTATTGTGCTTCAATATGGTCTTAATGTAGCTTTTGAGGGAGGTGTGAATTATAATTACTATAAGGAAGGTATGAAGCCTGTTGTAAATATGCTTAAAAAAGCTTTCCCTGAAAGTTCTATTCTGATAGTTGGTATAGGTGACAGAGAAACCAAGGATGAAGACGGTAATCTGAGAACAATGCCTGGAGTAAAGAATTTAATCAAGTATCAGCAAGCCTTGGCCGCTGAAACCAATGTTGCTTTCTGGAATCTGTATGAGGCTATGGGTGGTGAAGGAAGTATTGTGGAAATGGTAAACAGCAAGCCGGCTATGGCTAATTATGATTATACTCATATAAACTTTAATGGAGGTAAGCACATTGCTGATTTGTTGTTTGAGGCTTTGAGTTACGGTAAAGAACAATATGAAAAGAGAAAGGCCTATGAAGCAGAGTAATGGTAAGAGTAATGATATTTATAGTTGCTGTAAGATACTAAGGTTGTTTTGGGTTACTTTTTCTCTGTTGTTGTGTCTTGGCGTGACTGCGGTTAGGGCTCAGGACATTTTGCCTGAAAAGGCTAAAAGAGACCATAATTCGGGACCGGTATACTCAAGTACGGCAATGGAAAATCTGATGAAGTTTATTCCTGTATCCAGTCCTATGCCGTCATTATTTAAGGATACAATAGATAATGTTATAGAAGATCCGAAAGGTGAGCTGAATCCTTTTTGGGAGAAGGTGACAAAAATGGACAGGCCAGTAAGAATTGTACATTTGGGCGACTCGCATGTGAGAGGTCATGTTTTCCCGTATGTGGTACGTAAACTTCTTGAAGAGGATTTCGGCAATGAGGCTGTAATAGACTATAGCGTTTCTTATCAGACAAGCGGTATTGCACATGAAACAGGAAGAACTGGTATAGTTTATCATATATTGGGTGTAAACGGAGCTACGTGCGAATCGTTCTGTAAACCCGACAGAATATCTGATATTTCAGCATTACATCCCGACCTGATTATCCTTTCATTCGGTACAAACGAGGCTAATGGAAGGAATTATAGACGCTCGGATCATCTCTTGCAGATGTCCAATCTGGTTGGTCATCTTAAGGACAAATGTCCTGACGCTGTTTTTCTTATGACAACTCCACCAGGAGCATATATGCGTTCGGGAAGGAGAAACAAGGTAATAAATACAAGGACTCCGCTCGTGGTGGATACTGAAAAAGAATTTGCCAAGACAAATGGTATGGCTATTTGGAATATGTATGATGTGGTTGGCGGTAAGACGTTTGCCTGCAAAAACTGGACTGCGGCAGGAATGTTTCAGAAAGATAAAATTCATTTTACCCGTGAAGGATATACTCTTCAGGGACTGTTATTACACGAAGCGTTTATAAAAGCATATAATGATTATTTGGCAACACGATTTGACTGATTTATGGAAGATTTGTTTTATAATATTAAAGAGTATCTGACTGGATGCATTGACATGAACAAACTTGTTGATGTTCTTACATACGATCCTCAGCAGCCGCTTATATTCAGTAGCGGACTGTTTCTGTTCTTGTTTTTGGGATTTAGTCTTGTATATCTTATACTGAAAAATCATACAACGGCAAGATTGCTTTTTGTTTCTGTATTTTCATATTATTTTTATTATAAAAGCAGTGGATTCTATTTCTTTCTGCTTGGTATAGTAACTGTAACAGATTTCTTTCTTGCCAGAAAAATGGCTGTAACAGTAGAAAAGCGCAAAAGGAAGCTTATTGTACTTGCAAGTCTTTGTGTGAATCTTGGACTTTTATGCTATTTCAAGTATACTAACTTCTTTTATGAGATGCTTGCACCGTTATGGGGTGGTGAGTTTTCTGCCCTCGATATTTTTCTTCCGGTAGGTATTTCATTCTTTACTTTCCAGTCGCTAAGTTATACTATTGATGTGTATCGTGGTGATTTAAAGCCGCTCGATAAATTGCTTGACTATATATTTTATGTGTCTTTCTTCCCGCAGTTGGTTGCAGGTCCGATAGTAAGAGCACGCGATTTCATACCGCAGATACGCCAGCCGCTGTTTGTGAGCAGTGAAATGTTTGGTCTGGGTGTGTTTTTCATCGTTAGCGGTCTGTTTAAAAAAGCCGTTATATCTGATTATATCAGCATAAACTTTGTGGAACGTATTTTCGATAATCCAGGGTTGTATTCAGGAGTGGAAAATTTATTTGGTGTGTATGGGTATGCCTTGCAGATATACTGCGACTTTTCGGGATATAGCGATATGGCTATAGGGTTGGCTTTGTTGCTTGGATTCCGTTTCCCTATCAACTTCAATTCGCCATATAAATCGGATAGTGTAACAGAGTTTTGGCACAGATGGCATATTTCATTGTCTTCGTGGTTGAGGGATTATTTATATATTTCTTTGGGAGGAAACAGAAAAGGTAAAATCAGAACTTATATAAATCTTATTATTACTATGTTGCTTGGTGGATTGTGGCATGGTGCTTCATGGAACTTTATTGTGTGGGGCGGATTACATGGATTTGCTTTGGCAGTTCATAAATTTTTCAGAAGTCTGCTCAAGAGAGACAAGCATTACCGTAGTACTGGTATAAAGAAATTCTTTGCTGTTGTCATTACATTCCACTTTGTATGTTTCTGTTGGATATTCTTTAGAAACACCTCTTTCGAAGGTTCTGTAACTATGATCAACCAGATATTTACAGCTTTCCATCCGGAGGTTTTTGTACAACTTGTAAGTGGTTACTGGAAGGTCTTTGCGCTTATGGCACTTGGGTTTGCATTACATTGGTGTCCCGACAGCTGGCAGGATGCTTGTAGCAGAACTATGGTGCGCATGCCTCTTCCGGCACAAGCTTTTGTATTGATAGCTTTGATATATCTTGTAATTCAGGTAAAGAGTAGCGATATACAACCATTTATTTATTTCCAGTTCTGATGGATGTATATAGATATATATTTATTATGGATGATGTATATCTATGGATGTAAATTCTGTTTCTTGCAGAAAATACAGATCTGAGAATATAAGTAAAATAAGTAGTGGGCTTAGAAGAATATAAATTATTGGAATATCAATTAGTAGAAATAAGATATAGGTAATATCTATATAAACAAGAATTCCCCTTACAGTTCAATCTTGTATGTTTTAGAGAACTGTAAGGGGAATTTATATTTCTAACATGTTTTTATACTATATTGCTAAATTGCAGAATCAGTCTATATAGGTTTTATCTGTTTTTGTACATATTATCATAATAATTCTGATAATCTCCGCTTGTAACATTCTTTACCCATTCCTGATTTTCGAGATACCATTTAATGGTTTTCACTATACCATCTTCAAATTTAGTTTCAGGATACCAACCTAATTCGTTTGAAATCTTTTCAGGGTTAATTGCATATCTCTGGTCGTGTCCTAAGCGGTCTTTTACAAAAGAAATAAGAGAATCGTTTATCCAGTCAATGGATATTTCACCATTTTCTTTTATTTCCTTTTTCTTGAGAACTTTTCTCAGTTCTTGATTTTCACTCATTAGCTGATGGATAGTGCTTATGGTGAGCTTTACTATTTCTATATTCTTTTTTTCGTTATGTCCGCCAACATTGTATATCTCACCGTTTTTGCCTTTACGTACAACCAGATCTATAGCTTTACAGTGATCTTCTACGTACAGCCAGTCGCGAACATTCGATCCGTCACCATAAACAGGAAGTCTTTTTCCTTCAAGAATATTCTTGATGATAAGAGGAATAAGCTTTTCTGGAAAGTGGTATGGTCCGTAATTGTTTGAACAACGGGTAATGGAAACTGGCATTTTGTATGTATCATGATATGCCATTACTATCATATCTGCGCTTGCTTTTGACGCACTATATGGGCTGTGAGGGCAAAGTGGTGTATCTTCTGTAAAGAAACCTTCTTCACCTAAAGAACCGTATACCTCGTCTGTTGAAACCTGATGGAATCTTACATCTTTTCTCCAAGTAGGATATCCCGACTCATCTTTTCCTGTTACCCATGCACGGCGTGCCGCATCCATAAGATTTTGTGTACCAAGAATGTTAGTCTGTAGGAAAAGTTGTGGATCTTCAATGCTTCGGTCTACATGACTTTCAGCTGCAAAGTTAACTATATAATCAAATTTATAGTCGACAAACAGCTGTTCAACGAGTTCACGATTGCATATATTACCTTTAATGAAAAAGCAGCGGTCGTTGTCTATATCTTTTGCTATAGTTGAAAGATTACCTGCATAAGTAAGCGCATCCAATATTACAACTTTAATATCATCGTGTTTTGCCAAAATGTATTTAATATAGTTGGCACCAATAAATCCAGCTGCTCCTGTTACTAAATAAGTTCTCATAAAAAGTGTTTATAATTCTTCTGCAAAGTTGGGAAAGATTTCTCTAAATGACAAATTTTTTCTGACCTAATCGTGGGGATTTATTCCATGTTTTTTCTTATTATCAATAAATTGATAAACTAAACTTTACAAATAGATAAAAATAAATAAATGTTTGCTTATGAGTAATGATTATGATATTTTATTCACTCAACTCTATAACTTCAAGGTCGGAAAAATTGCCTTCTGATATAGTGAATCTAACCAAAGTCCTTACTGTATGAAATCCGTATATACCAGCCGCTCCTGGATTGATATGTAGAAGTTTGTATTGTTTGTCGTATAGTACTTTCAGTATATGAGAGTGTCCGCTTATAAAGAGGGTAGGAGGATTTGATTTCATTATATTCCTTATCGGTGTGGTATATTTTCCAGGATATCCTCCAATATGCTTTATAAGCACATCCGCTCCTTCTATTTGAAATCTTTGCATTTCAGGTAATATCAGTCGTATTTCCTGGTTGTCTATGTTTCCATAAACTCCCCTGAATTTTCTGAATGAGCTAAGTTTTTCAATGATTTCTGTTGAACCGATATCACCTGCATGCCATATTTCATCACATGGCTCAAAATATTTTATATATCTGTCATCCCAGTAAGAGTGGGTATCGGAAATTAGACCTATTTTTTTCATCTTTTATTTGATGGTATAAAATAAAAATCCCCATAACTCTTAGAGTTACAGGGATTTTTTGTATTAATTGATTAAGTATAGATTACTTGCTCAAAGCAGTAGCAACGTCAACTGCACATGCAACTGTACATCCTACCATAGGGTTGTTACCGATACCAAGGAATCCCATCATTTCTACGTGAGCAGGAACTGATGAAGATCCAGCGAACTGAGCGTCTGAGTGCATACGACCCATAGTATCTGTCATACCGTAAGAAGCAGGACCAGCAGCCATGTTATCTGGGTGAAGTGTACGACCTGTACCACCACCAGAAGCTACTGAGAAGTATGGCTTACCAGCAAGAACACGTTCTTTCTTGTAAGTACCTGCAACTGGATGCTGGAAACGAGTTGGGTTAGTAGAGTTACCAGTAATAGAAACATCTACGCCTTCGTGCCACATGATTTTTACACCTTCGCGAACGTCGTCAGCACCATAGCATTTAACTTTAGCGCGAGGACCGTTTGAGTAAGCGATTTCACGTACAACTTTCAATTCACCAGTATAGTAGTCGAATTCAGTCTGAACGTAAGTAAATCCGTTAATACGAGAGATAATCTGAGCAGCGTCTTTTCCAAGACCATTCAAGATACAACGGAGAGGTTCTTTACGTACTTTGTCTGCTTTTGCAGCGATTTTGATAGCACCTTCAGCAGCAGCGAAAGATTCGTGACCTGCCAAGAATGCGAAACATTTAGTTTCTTCGCGAAGCAACATAGCAGCAAGGTTACCGTGGCCGATACCTACTTTACGGTCATCTGCTACAGATCCTGGAATACAGAATGCCTGCAAACCGATACCGATAGCTTCAGCAGCTTCAGCAGCATTTGTGCAACCTTTTTTCAATGCGATAGCTGTACCTACTACGTATGCCCATTTAGCATTTTCGAAGCAGATAGGCTGTGTTTCTTCACAAGTCTTATAAGGATCAAGACCATACTGTTCGCAGATAGCATTAGCTTCTTCGATGTCTTTGATACCGTATTCGTTCAATGCAGCAAGAATCTGTTTGATACGACGGTCCTGGCTTTCAAATTTTACTTCTCTAATCATAATGTTCTTTCCTCCTTATATTATTCGTGACGTGGATCAATGTGTTTAACTGCGCCCTGTTCTGCTGTGAAGCGTCCGTAAGTACCTGTTACTTTCTTCAATGCTTCGTTTGCATCTGTACCTTTCTTGATTTCATCCATGAACTTGCCAAGGTGAACGAATTCGTATCCGCAGATTTCATCGTTTTCGTCAAGAGCGATAGTCTTGATATAACCTTCAGCCATTTCAAGGTAACGAGGACCTTTTGCCAAAGTACCATACAATGTACCTACCTGGCTACGAAGACCTTTACCCAAGTCTTCAAGACCTGCACCAATCATCAAACCGCCTTCTGAGAAAGCTGACTGAGTACGTCCGTAAACAATCTGCAAGAACAATTCACGCATAGCTGTGTTGATAGCATCACAAACCAAGTCTGTGTTCAAAGCTTCAAGTACAGTCTTGCCTGGAAGGATTTCTGAAGCCATAGCTGCAGAGTGAGTCATACCTGAGCAACCGATAGTTTCAACCAAAGCTTCCTGGATAACACCTTCTTTAACATTAAGAGTTAATTTACAAGCACCCTGCTGAGGAGCACACCAACCGATACCATGAGTCAAACCTGAAATATCTTTGATTTCTTTTGATTTAACCCACTTTCCTTCTTCAGGAATTGGAGCTGGACCATGATTTGGTCCTTTTTTTACAACACACATGTGTTCAACTTCGTGTGAATAAGTCATATTCTTTACGTTTTATTGGTAATAAAAAATAAGTATTTCTTTAACCTTGGAAGACGGACTCTCATGCCCTTTTCCGTAGGCAAAGTTAGTTGTTTTATTTGGTTATGCAACTTAAAATGGCAAACTTTTTCTTTCATTTTATAAATATTTTTGTTCGTTTGTCCTTTTTTGTAAACTCTACATGCCAAAATGTTTTTTATGTTACAAAATATTGAACTATCTTTGTGGCACAATTTTAATGAAATAATGCTACCTATATTTAGGTAATAATAATTAGGTATATGAATATGTCAAAAATAACAGTTTCGGATGCCGACCTACGTAAAGGTGCGGAAGAAGGAATGGACGGATTCCTGAAAGTTTTTATCGATAAATATCTTGAAGTAACGGGAGGTGAAATAAATGCAGAGACCATGCCTTTGCTTAATGGCTATCAGCATTCTTTGCTGGGGTATCATTTTTTCCGTGAAGAGGTGCTTGAAGGAGGTTTTGTGCAGTTGATTCAGAATGGATACGGACCATATATATTCGATAATCCTTTTGCTAAGGCCATGCGACTATTTGGTGCAAAAGAGTTCTCGAAGCTGGTTTATGAAGCCAAGAAAATTTATGATGCCAATAAGATAGAACTCGAAAAGGATTGTACAGATGATGAGTTTATGGCCAAGTATGAGCAATATGAAGCTTTCGATGATATTGAAGAAAGGTTTATGGAGATGGAAGAGTTTGTGACTGCGACTTTGGCCGAATATGTAGACGAACATATTTCTGATTTTGCGGAAATAGTGTAAATGTAAGTTTAATGAATGTTAAAAGTATGGAATGTATGCAGTTTCCAACAAGTTTTTGCATTTATAAAAAGTGAATATTAAAAACTAATTATAAATAAAAATCTGAGTTATGTTGAAAATGAAACTTGCAGTTGTAGTAACTGCTTTGCTTACAATGTTGGGCTTCACTTCTTGTTTGAATGGTGATGGAAATTCTACAGGTTATGGTACTGAGTATGTTAAAGTTGATGGATTTATGGGTTTCTACTCTTTTAAGAGTGCCGCCGGTTATACCATTAATCCTTTGAATGGAAGTCAGATAACATCTGATATAGGTACTACTTATGCATTGATTAACTATCAGTACGATTCTGAAACAGTTACTCCTGATGCAAAGGAAATTGATGTAACTCTTACAGGCATACTTCCTATAAATACGGAGCATATTTATTCAGATGTTGCCGGAATGGATGAATACAGCAATGCACCTATCAGAATGGTATCTATACAGAGCTATGAATATTATTCAATAGCATTCTGGGATAAGTACACAATGTTCTTGCCTATTTACTATTTTGCAAAACAAATATCAGACGAAGATGAACAAAAAGAAGAATTGAACTCTCATAGCTTCCAATTGTATTACGATGCAAATGATGAAGATGCTGCAACAGGTGAATTGCTTTTACATTTGCGTCATAACGTTAAGGATCCTGATATCAATAAGGAAAGAACAACTCTTACATCAAACATTTTTCACTATGATTTAAATTCTGTTCTTACTCAGTATGCTACTGCTAACGGTGGAGATACTCCTTCTAAGATTACTATAGAATATGAACAGAACTCTTATAATTCAGAGTATGAAAATGGAGTTATGTCTACAAGAGTTGAAATCGATTATGCAGCTATAGTAGCAGCATATGATAAAAAATAATCTTATAATAACTGCATTGTTTAAAGAGGAGAATATTATTTAAAAAACGTCCTGTTGATAAAATCGACAGGACGTTTTTGTTTAAATCTCAAGGTGTATTTAATTCTTTTTTATACATTTGCAATCCGAGAAACTGTCATGATTTTATTCTTTGTTTTTCAGAGAGTGACTTATAAGTTTTTTCTGTATACTTCTTAGGTATAATGTCTTTGATTTTATCAGAAAATACTTGTGAAAGTGTTGCCAAACAGAATTTTTTTATATAACCAAACGGAAATATATGTATATATCCGAACAGTAAATATAAAACAGAGTAACAATTCTGTATAAAATCTGGCTGATTTCAAATTACAATATTACAAATTTAAATTTTTAGACATTGAGTTACAAGAGTTTATTTCATAGAGTTGTCTCAGTTATTTCATCTCCTTCTAAGGCTTGGTCGGAGATAGCTTTATCGACTGCAGAACAGAAGAATGTTCTACAGGATTATGTTTATCCTTTGATAGGGTTATGTGGCCTGTGTGAGTTCATAGGCGTATTTTTTGGTAAGGAGTTTGCTCCTGAAGTGTTTCAGGTAGCCCTTACAAGATGTTGTGCCCTTGCCGTAGCTCTGTTTGGAGGTTTTTTCCTGTCAGTATATCTTTTAGATAAGTTGTGTGATAAGTTTTTCGGGATTTTTCGTTCGAAGACCAGCATACAGGTATTTGTTGCATATTCAATGACCGTTCCTTTCGTTTTAGATATTTTCAGCAGTCTTTTTGCTATTCAGCTGATACTCATCATTCTTCAGATATATACACTGTTTGTTGTATTTGAAGGAGCACGGAGATACTTGAACATTGACGAAAATAAAATCACACTTTTTACTATAATGGCCACAGTAATTATATTGTGTTGTCCTTTTATAATTGAACTCGTTTTCAATAAGTTGTCAGTTACATTGAATTAATTTTTTGAATTAATTTTATTTTAAGATGAAGAATACTAACAGTAACAATATTAACATTAAGAATAAACGTGCCTCTTTCGACTATGAGTTTATTGATCTCTATACAGCCGGTATAGTTCTTACAGGCACAGAAATCAAGTCCATCAGACAAGGAAAAGCAAGTCTTGTAGATACTTTCTGCTTTTTCTCAAAAGGTGAACTTTGGGTAAAGAATATGCATATTGCAGAATACTTTTATGGTTCTTACAATAACCATCTTGCACGTCGTGACCGTAAGCTTCTTCTCAATAAGAAGGAACTTAGGAAACTTCAGAGAGGAATACAGGAAACAGGTTTTACCATTGTCCCTACAAGAATGTTTATCAATGAAAGAGGCCTTGCAAAGGTAGTAATAGCTTTAGCGAAAGGTAAGAAACAGTACGACAAGCGTGAATCTCTGAAAGAAAAAGACGACAGAAGAATGATGGACCGCATGTTTAAAAGGTAAATAACTGTAATATATTGCGATAGAATATATAAATATATAAGATATAGAACAATATTCTGTGATGAATACAAAAACAATACAACAACTTCTTAAGGAGCGTATCCTTATCCTCGATGGGGCTATGGGTACTATGATACAGAGATATGGGTTATCGGAAGACGATTTCAGAGGAGAAAGATTTAAAGATATACCCAGTCAGCTTAAAGGAAACAACGACTTGCTGTGTCTTACCCGTCCTGATATCATTGAAGATATACATAGAAAATATTTGCAGGCAGGTGCCGATATAATTGAAACCAACAGTTTCAATGCTACCCCGGTTTCAATGGCC
Source organism: Phocaeicola sp. (assembly GCA_034094155.1). Taxonomy (GTDB): domain Bacteria; phylum Bacteroidota; class Bacteroidia; order Bacteroidales; family Bacteroidaceae; genus Phocaeicola. Next base: position 44,732 of record JAXEBI010000055.1, on the reverse strand, counting down.
GATTATCATGTAGAGGATTTGTGTAGTGAGATAAACTTCGAGGCTGCCCGTATTGCCAGAAAAATGGCCGATGAGTTTACTGTAAAGAATCCGGATAAGCCAAGATTTGTTGCAGGTTCGGTGGGACCTACCAACAAAACTTGTTCCATGAGTCCTGATGTAAATAATCCGGCATATAGAGCCCTTTCGTTTGATGACTTGTGTGCTGCTTATTGTATTCAGATGGAAGCCTTGCTCAATGGTGGGGTAGACGTTATTCTTATAGAGACTATTTTCGATACTCTTAATGCCAAGGCCGCTATCATGGCTGCCGGAAAATCTATGGAGAAGACCGGACGCAAGGTTCCTGTTATGCTCTCTGTTACGGTTTCCGATATAGCAGGCCGAACATTGTCGGGACAAACTCTCGATGCTTTCCTCGCATCTGTACAGCATGCCGATATTCTGTCGGTGGGACTGAACTGTTCTTTTGGTGCAAAACAGCTTAAACCTTTCCTTGAAAATCTGGCAAAACGTGCCCCTTATTATATAAGTGCTTATCCTAATGCCGGATTGCCTAACAGTCTTGGTGAGTACGACCAGACTCCTGAGCAGATGGCTGATGAGGTTAAGGAGTATATAGACGAAGGACTAGTCAATATTATAGGAGGATGTTGTGGAACTACAGAGGAGTATATTGCAAAATACACAGAACTGACAGCCGGTGCTAAACCACATATCCCGGTTGCCAAGCCTGAATGTCTTTGGCTTTCAGGACTCGAACTTATGGAGCTGACTCCCGAAGTGAGATTTGTAAATGTGGGCGAAAGATGTAATGTAGCCGGTTCCAGAAAATTTCTCCGTCTTATAAACGAAAAGAAATACGATGAAGCTCTGTCGATAGCCAGAAAACAGGTGGAAGACGGTGCCCTTGTAATTGATATAAATATGGACGACGGTCTGCTGGATGCTGAGGCAGAAATGACAACATTCCTGAATCTTCTTGCTTCCGAACCCGAAATAGCACGTGTTCCGGTTATGATAGACTCATCCAAGTGGGATGTTATTCTGGCCGGTCTGAAGTGTGTACAGGGCAAGTGTGTGGTTAACTCCATTTCACTTAAGGAAGGCGAGGAAATATTTATCAGTCGCGCACGTACCATAAAAGAATATGGAGCAGCCGTAATAGTTATGGCATTCGATGAAACAGGTCAGGCCGATACTTACGAAAGAAAAATTGCGGTATGTGAAAGAGCATACAGAATCCTGACCGAAGTGGTAGGCTTTAATCCACACGATATAATATTCGACCCTAACGTTCTTGCTGTAGCTACAGGTATAGAGGAGCACAACAATTATGCTGTTGATTTTATTAAAGCTACAGGATGGATTAAGCAGAATCTGCCGGGTGCTCATATCAGCGGTGGAGTAAGCAATCTGTCTTTCTCTTTCAGAGGAAACAACTATATACGTGAGGCTATGCACGCAGTATTCCTTTATCATGCCATACAGCAGGGTATGGATATGGGAATAGTAAATCCTGGAGCTTCGGTATTATATACAGATATTCCGGCCGATATACTTGAGAGAATAGAAGATGTGGTGCTCAACCGCAGACACGACGCGGCCGAACGTCTGATAGAAACTGCCGAACGGATCAAGGCAGAGAAAGAAGGACAGTCTGATGTACAGGCATCATCATCCTTATTGTCATGGAGAGATGGTACAATAGTTGAGGAACGTCTGAAGTATTCTCTTGTAAAAGGAATAGGAGATTATCTCGAGGCTGATTTAAATGAAGCGCTTTCACTGTATCCTAATGCTGTAAGTATAATAGAAGGCCCGCTTATGGATGGAATGAACCATGTAGGCGAACTTTTCGGTTCCGGAAAAATGTTCCTTCCACAAGTGGTAAAGACTGCGCGAACCATGAAGAAGGCTGTAGCAATTTTGCAACCGCATATCGAAGCCGAAAAGAAAGAGGGTGCAAGAAGTGCCGGCAAGGTTCTTCTGGCAACAGTGAAAGGCGATGTTCATGATATTGGAAAGAATATTGTGGGTGTTGTAATGGCTTGCAATAATTTCGAGATAATAGACCTCGGAGTTATGGTTCCGGTAGAAAGAATCATAGAGACAGCAACAAAAGAGAAAGTCGACCTGATAGGTTTGAGTGGTCTTATAACTCCTTCTCTTGATGAAATGGTTCATGTAGTGTCAGAACTCGAGCGTTCCGGTTTCGATATTCCTGTTCTCATTGGAGGAGCTACAACTTCAAAATTACATACGGCACTCAAGATAGCTCCGGCATATCATGCACCGGTGGTATATCTGAAAGATGCTTCCCAGAATGCTCCGGTTGCAGCCAAATTGCTTAACCCGTTGCAGAAACAGAAGTTTGTAGACGAGTTGTATGCTGACTATAAATCTCTTTGTGAAGGCCATAAAGAGAAAAAGGTAAACACAGTTTCCATTGATGAGGCCAGAGAAAACAGACTTAAACTTTGGGACTGATTTTATTTCAGAATCATGATTTTGTCATACACCCAATCATATTTCTAAAATACTTTGAATAGTACTTCCAATCGTTAGGATACTATTCATCGTAAGACTCGTAATAAGACTCATCATCATAAAAGTCGGATTTACTACAAAAAGCCTTAGAGCCGTTGTCCTGAATATATGTACAAATATTTGCAAATATTCAAGACAACGGCTCTAAGGCTTTATCTGTATCTTTTCATCAGATAAACTCTTCCGCACGTTTAAGTGTTTCCGGTTTTCCGATATCAATAAGTTTTATTTCATTTCTGATACATGCCCCAATAAGTGCATCATTGCAGTTTTCCAGATAAAAATCCATAATAGGGAATTTTCCGGTCCATCTGTCATCCATGAACTTGAACAGGGAAGGAGATATAATATGAATGCCACTGAATGCATATTCGTGGAAACTGTCATTGCCTTCCGGTGAGATTCTTTCTTCAGAATTATAGGAGAAACCCTCAGGCTTTGTAAGGCCGGTATCCTTGTTTATCCATCCCCTTAGTCTGTCGTTTCTGTCGAATACCAGATAGCGGGATGTCTTACGGCAGCTTACCAGCAGTGTTGCGTCATTCTTGCTTTTCAGATGAAAATCATAGAGCCCCTTAAGATCTGTATCAGAAAGAATATCAACATTATGAATAAGGAAAGGCTCATTACTGCCGTCTTTCTTCAGAAAGAAATGTCCAGCTTTTTTAATACCACCACCTGTATCAAGCAGCATATCCCTTTCGTCGCTGATATGAATGGTTATGCCAAAGTTATTGTTGGCATTCAGAAAATCGATAATCTGTTCTCCGAAATGATGTATATTAATTACAATTTCATTAAATCCCGATTTCTTCAGTTTCAGTATAACGTGTTCGAGCATCGGTTTGCCTGCAACGGGGACAAGGGCTTTGGGCATGGTATCGGTAAAAGGTTTCAGCCTTGTGCCAAGTCCTGCAGCAAATATCATAGCTTTCATAATTAATTGTTTTGAAGAGTTATAGTTATATTACAGCCGGAATTAATAATAAGTTTCAAATAAGTTTTAATAATAAGTTTTTTCCACCTTCTGTTCACGATGAATAAGTTCAACTCTTACTCCAAACTTATTATAGATATGTTCGGCTGTGTGTTGTGCCGAGTAAACAGATCTGTGCTGTCCTCCTGTACATCCGAAATAAATACTGAGATTTGTAAATCCTCTTTCAATATATCTTTTTACATGAGCATCGGCAAGCGCATAAACATGAGATAGAAAGTCTGTTATCTCACCGTCTTTTTCAAGAAAATCAATTACAGGCTGGTCCATGCCTGTGAGCTGCTTGTATTCGTCATATCTTCCCGGGTTGTGTACGGCCCTGCAGTCGAAAACATAACCTCCTCCATTTCCCGACGGGTCTCCCGGTATTCCTATTCTGTATGAGAAACTCATAACTCTTACGGTAAGTTTCGGGGTGTTGCTGTTTTCTTTTTCTTTGCTTTTATCATTATTATGTTCTGTCATTTCTTTTCCTGTTTCTGTATTATTGCTCATAGAGGTAAATTTTTATTGTTGTTTATTATACTTCTCAATCATGTTTTCAGAAAAATTCTCTGTCATATCTTTCAGTACATGGTACATATGTTTATATTCTCTGAAGTCATCTTCATTTTCAAGCAGAACTCTAAGATTGGATATTGCAAAAGGAATACTTTCTATGAAATGTTTCTTCCTTTCGAACAGTCCTCTGAATCCATATGCACCAAGTACCTGCAATGTTCTGAAAAATACAAAGTGTTTAAGGTTTCTGTTAAAAGCAGTTCTGTCAGTCTTAATGGATTTGTCAGTGGCTTTATGAATAAACTTATCTGCCTCATTAATGTAAACATCTATCATTTCATTTCGTAAGTCATCTGGAAAATTTGCTTTTGCCTGCCATAAGAAAGAAGCCACGTCGTAATAAACCGGACCTTTTCTTCCTCCTTGGAAATCAATAAAGTAAGGCTCTCCATCTTTTATTATTACGTTTCGGCTCTGAAAATCCCGGTACATAAAGGTTGCGCAATGTGCAGGCAATTGTGATGCGTGCAGAAGCAGATCGGCCATAGATTCAAAGTCGTCTTCCAGATGATTTTCCTGAAATTCGGTACCCATAGGTTTCAGGAAGCAATACTTGAAGTAATTCAGGTCCCACATAATACTTCTTTTATTGAACTCGCTTAGAGGGTAGCATACACTGAAATCCATATTTTCTGCCCCTTTAAACTGTATAGACGGCAGGGCGGCAATTGTCTTTCTTATCAGATTTCTTTCATTTTCATCGAATGAACCGCTAACTCTTCCTTTTTCAATTAGGTTGAACAGTAAGTCGTTGCCCAAATCTTCCTGCAAGTATGCTTTATTGTCGTCCGATACGGAGTAGATTTCCGGAACAGGTATATTATGCGATTTGAAGTGTCTGTCCATATAGATGAAAGCCTTGTTTTCTTCAACACTTTCGCCGTATACTCCTATGAGAGTCTTTTCACCATACAGTCTGAAGTACTGGCGGTTTGATCCAGAACCGGTAAGTTGTTCTACTTTATCTGGCTGATGTCCGGTATAGTTTTTGTAAAGTGAACTAAGATATTCTTCTTTCATTTATATATAAGTGGTAGGTTATAATTGTTGTACAGATGAAATTTCTTTATTAATGTCAAATTTAGTGCAGTTCTTTGAGAAAAACAAACTGGAATTGTGAAAAAGCATGGCATTAAAAAAAATGAGGCCTTATTCTCGATAAAATGTTTCGTCAGATTAATTAAAATGAGGCCTTATTCTTGATAAAATATTTCGTCAGACTGATTAAAATGAGGCCTTATTTTTGTATGGCTATTGTTTGGGCTATGAAAACTCCAATATTTTACATTATTTTTCCTTAATCCATCCATAATCGGGCGAGTTTCTGTACTTTTGTATTCTATGAATAAGTGTTATGTAATATTCTTAAAGCAGAGTCATCTGTTAAGAACTTATATATCTGCCCAAAGTATCTGTTAAAAGCAGAAAATATACCAACTCTTAATAGAAAACATATTCTGACCCGAACAGAATTTAATTTTATTTTTAACTAACTTGATTATTTATTATAACGATGAAAAAACAGAACATGAAATTATTCTTATTTTTATTGAGTTCTTTGTGTATTGCTTCCTGTACAGAGAGAAAGGAAGGATTTACTTTAAACGGTACGCTCGAGGATGCCGGCCACTCTATGGTATATCTGAAATGCTATAAGGATGGCAACTTTACAGATGTAGACTCTGCTGTCGTAGAAAATGGAAAATTCTCTTTCAGCGGTACCGCTTCGGCTCCTATGGCTTATGCATTGACTACAGTAAAAGAGAACCGTCGTCCTATGGTATTATTTATGGGAAATGATAATGTAAACGTAGTAATGAACGAGTCGGAAAAAAGCATGACTGTTACCGGCTCTTCAGAAAATGATATATATACTAAAGCCGATGCGTTACTTAAACAGGATGCCCTCAATATTGACAGTCTGGTTTCTGCCAATCCGGCTTCCGTTGCAGCTGCATATATTTTTGTACGCAACTTTGCTTCACGTATGGACTATTCTGAAGTCAAATCAATAAGAGATAAATTCGATGTTTCATTAAACGGAAATGAATATGTGGCACAAACAGATGACTTGCTCGCACGTTTGGAATCATTGAAGAACGGGGCTGAGGCTCCTGATTTTACATTGCCAGATGCTGACGGTAATCCTGTAAGCCTTTCTTCTTTCAGAGGAAAATATGTACTTATAGATTTCTGGGCTTCATGGTGTCCCGACTGTAGAGTGGAAAACCCTAATATTGTAACAGCTTATAATGAGTTTAAGGACAAGAACTTTACAGTTCTCGGTGTCTCACTCGACAGAAAAAAAGAGGCATGGCTTAATGCTATTGAAAAGGACGGACTTACATGGACACATGTTTGCGACTTTAAGGACTGGAATTCTGAAGTTGCTGCTACATACGTAATCAAATGGATTCCAAAAAACTATCTTGTAGGTCCGGATGGTAAGATTATTGCTTCAGGACTTGAAGGTGAGGAATTGTCTGCCAAACTTAGAGAAATTCTGAAATAATTTTCAGCATGAATAAATATATATTCCGGTAGAAATTCAGTATCATGCAGCTTATACAATACAAACCATGGCTTCTTGATATTCTGTTTGTTGTAGATAAATATTTACATGTGTAAAAGAAAAAGTGATGTTATAATTTAAGTTTTTATAATAAGGCATTATGAGTTTATATGAAATATGTAAATAATCTAATCTGCGTCTTTTTGACTTTTATGTCCATATCGTGTTCAAAAACAGAAAAGACTGATGTCCCTTCTGCAAAAATTGATTTCACGAATATAACACATATCAGTCATACAAAAGGATCCATAGTCAATTTGGAGACTTCAGACAGTTCTCTGATTTATGACATTTGCAGTTTTAATGTTGTAAGAGATACCTTTGTTATTCATTCCAGGAACTTCGTTCGTATGTTCTCGAAAACCGGTAAGTTTCTCGGAGATGTATCTCAAACAGGTCAGGGACCGAATGAGTATACACGAGTATCAAATATATTTTTTGAAAATAATCAGGTCGGAGTATTCGAGAGTAATAAGAATACTGTGAAATGGTTTAATTTAAGTGGTGAACTTTCCGCTTCAAAAGAAATAGAGGTAGGTGATGAAAACATCAGACCATGTCATCTCTATCCATCCGTAAACGGGTATGTTGCATTGAATAGTTATGGTGGTGAGTCTGCTGACCGAAAGACTCTTTGTTTTCTTAACAAGGAACTTAATCAGGGAATATCTATAGAAGGACGTTCTTTAAGGACAGGCTTTTCAACTTACGATGATATATTCATTGATATATCTGGAAAAGTATTGTATTGGGAAATGCTGTGTGATACATTGTTTACAGTCGATAACGACACTCTTATTCCTTCACTTATTGTTGACTTTGGTGAATATTCTATCCCTAAGGATATTGCCGGAAAAGACGTGTACGAGCGTATAAATTATGTAAACGAATCAGGTAAATCAGGGAGTAAGTTTGCTGGTATGGCCAGATATTATCAAAGGATAGATAATATGATTTATTTCTCATGCATATCGCCGGAAAATAAGATTCTATTATGTCAGTATAATGAAAAAGAGGGGACAACACGTTTGTTTACAGTCGATTTTGACAATAGCGAATATGATGCGTCATCTTTTTTCCTTATCAGAGACAATGTAGTATATTGGGAGATGCATGATAAAAAAGATTCAACACTTAATCCGTCTCTGTTTATTTTTGATATAAACAGATTGAAATGAAAATAACAGTAATAAGAAGCTTTGGTTTGTAAAAAAATATGGCTGACTTCATTTGTGAGGTCAGCCATATTTTTTAAGTATCATCTACTTTTTTATTCATTAAGTAAATCTTGTTGCAGTTTTTCGGCAAGGAATTGTCCGGTGTATGATGCCCCACATTTGGCAACCTCTTCCGGAGTTCCTGCAATAACGAGATTTCCTCCCTTGTTTCCACCTTCCGGACCAAGGTCGATAACATAATCTGCACACTTTATCACATCCATGTTATGTTCAATAATGACAATTGAATGACCTCTTGAAATCAGCGCATCGAATGCTTCGAGCAGTTTCCTTATGTCATGGAAATGCAATCCGGTGGTAGGTTCATCGAAAACAAACATGGTAGGCTGTGCTTTTTCCACACTAAGGAAATATGCCAGTTTGACTCTCTGGTTTTCTCCCCCCGACAATGTAGACGAAGACTGTCCTAACTTGATATATCCCAGTCCTACTTCCTGTAGAGGCTTCAGCTTCTTCACAATCTTGCTCTGGTTGTGCTCGGTGAAAAATTCAATGGCCTGATTGACTGTCATCTCAAGAATGTCATAAATATTCATACCCTGATATTTCACTTCCAGAGTTTCGTTCTTGAATCTCTTTCCATGACAGGATTCGCACTCCAGCACAAGGTCGGCCATGAACTGCATTTCTACTGTAACCTTACCTTCACCCTTACATTCCTCGCATCTGCCTCCTTCGGTGTTGAAAGAAAAATATCCGGCAGTATAGCCCATCTGTTTCGATAATGGCTGCTCTGCATAGAGCTTTCTTATCTCATCGTAGGCCTTAACGTATGTCACAGGATTACTTCTCGATGACTTACCTATAGGATTCTGGTCGACAAACTCTATATCCTTTATCATTTTTATGTCACCTTCAAGAGAAACAAATTCTCCTGGACGGTCGGATGCCTCGCTGTATTCGCGTTTCAGTGCCTTGTAGAATACATCCCTTACAAGAGTACTTTTTCCCGAACCGCTGACACCTGTTACCACTGTCATTACATTAAGAGGGAACTTTACGTCTATTCCCTTGAGGTTGTTCTCGCGCGCTCCTTTTATTTCGATATAATTGTTCCAGGACCTGTGGCTTCGTGGGGCAGGTATGGTTTCCTCACCCAACAGATATTTTACCGTATAACTGTTGCTGCCTTTCTTAAGATCTTTCATATCGCCTTCATAAACCACCTCGCCGCCCAGACGGCCAGCCTTTGGTCCTATGTCGATAATGTAATCGGCTGCCCTGATTATCTCTTCATCGTGTTCTACCACTACAACAGTGTTTCCAAGTTGCTGAAGTTGTCTCAGAACCTTGATAAGCTTGTCTGTATCACGGCTGTGCAGACCGATACTCGGTTCGTCGAGTATATATAAAGAACCCACAAGGCTACTGCCTAATGATGTGGCGAGATTTATACGCTGGCTTTCACCTCCCGAAAGAGAGTTGCTCAGTCGGTTTAGAGTAAGATATCCCAATCCTACATCCACAAGGAAAGCCAGGCGGTTATTTATCTCATTAAGAAGTCTCTGTGCTATAATAGTGTCATGCTCGCTCAATTCCAGGTTACGGAAAAACTCCTGAAGCTGTGTTACAGGCATTTCAACCAGTTGCGATATATTCATGCCGCCCACTTTAACATAGGTAGCCTCCTTCTTTAGTCTTCCTCCCTTACATGTAGGACAAACGGTTTTGCCTCTATATCTTGCCAGCATAACTCTATACTGAATCTTATACTGGTTTTCTTCCAGCATCTTGAAAAAAGAATCAATACATGCCTTATCTCTCGGACCATGCCACAGATAGTCTTTCTGTTCCTCTGTCAGTTCATAATAAGGAGTGAATATAGGGAAGTTATGCTTTGGAGCTTCTCTCAGGAATTCATGAAGCCATTCGCTCATCTTTTCTCCTCGCCAGCAAATTACGGCCCCGTCGTATACACTCAACGCCCTGTTGGGTATCACAAGATGTTCGTCTATACCCATAACTTTTCCGAATCCTTCACATGTAGGGCACGCTCCGATAGGGGAGTTGAATGAAAACATCTGGTCGGTTGGCTCTTCAAACTTTATTCCGTCGGCTTCGAATTTGGTGCTGAAGCAGTGCAGTCGTGTGTCGCCGTCGGGCAGATAAAATCTCAGCATACATGCTCCGTCGCCTTCATACATGGCTGTTTCGGCAGAATCAGTAAGTCGGCTTATTGCGTCTTTTTCCTTGCTGCAGCTCATACGGTCTATAAGAAGATATACCTTGTCGCTTTCATCGTACTTATAGTCTTCTATGCGTACTATCTCACCGTCAACTTCCAGTCGTGTAAATCCCTGTTTCAAATCCATGTCGAGCTGTTCCTGATGGGTACGCCCGTCGCGCGGAAGTATAGGTGTGAGCACCGTATATCTTGTACCTTCAGGATAAGAGAGCATACAGTTTACAATATCTTCCGGGCTGTCTTTCTTTACAATCTCGCCAGTTACGGGAGAGTAAGTCTTTCCAACTCTCGCAAACAGAAGTCTGAGGTATTCATATATTTCGGTAGAAGTTCCTACTGTAGATCTCGGATTACGGCTTACTACCTTCTGTTCTATCGCTATGGCCGGTGGGATACCTTTTATGAAATCACATTCCGGCTTACTCATTCTTCCCAGGAACTGGCGGGCATACGATGAAAGGCTTTCAACGTATCTTCTTTGTCCCTCGGCATAAAGAGTGTCGAATGCCAGAGATGATTTTCCGGAACCGGACAATCCGGTGATTACAACTAACTTGTTTCTCGGAATATTTACATCTATATTCTTAAGGTTGTTTACCTTAGCACCTTTAATTGATATATATTTGCTTTCAGACATGTATTATGATATATTTCTATTGCAGCAAAGGTAATTAAAATCTTTTGGCATAGAATAATCTGTTACTGCTTTTTTGTATATCTTTGTGTCCAATTAAGGAATTTGGCTTCTGACGTGTGTAAAATTCAGTTTCGCATGTTCGGCTGGTTCTTATGATTATCAGATGTGATAACCAATATTATTATCATGAATATCAAATTTATTATCATGAACAGAATAAAGACTTTACTAATCTTGTTGGCTTTATGCCTGAACGTATCGTTGTTGCAGGCACAGATAAGTCATCCTAAGCGTGAGTTTCGAGGTGCATGGATTCAGTGTGTAAACGGACAATTCCAGGGAATGTCTGTACAGGCCATGAAGAAAAACCTCATAAATCAGTTGAATGTAATGCAGAAGGCAGGCATAAATGCTGTTATTTTTCAGGTAAGAGCCGAGTGCGATGCTTTATATAAGTCGAATTATGAGCCGTGGAGCCGCTTTCTGACCGGTACTCAGGGATTGCCTCCTTCACCATCGTGGGACCCTCTTAAATTTATGATTGACGAGTGCCATAAGCGTGGCATGGAACTTCATGCGTGGATTAATCCGTACCGTGCATGTACAAAGAGCACCACATCTCTTTCTCCAAAGCATCCTTACAACAAATATCCGGAACTGTTTGTAAAATATGCCGGACAGTTGTACTTCGATCCCGGATATCCTGAATCACGCAAATATATCTGTAAGATAGTAAGAGATATAGTAAACCGTTATGATGTGGATGCCATCCATATGGATGATTATTTCTATCCTTATCCTGTTGCCGGAGAAAAATTCCCTGATGATATCAGTTTTGCAGCATACGGCAGAGGATTTACCAACCGTAACGACTGGAGAAGAGACAATGTAAATGTCCTTATAAAGGAACTGCATGAAACCATACGTGAATGCAAGCCTTGGGTTAAGTTCGGAATATCTCCTTTCGGCATTTACCGTAACAAGAGAAATAACCCTAACGGAAGCGAGACACGCGGGCTTCAGAACTATGATGATTTATACGCAGATGTTCTGTTGTGGGTAAACAACGGATGGATTGATTATAACATCCCTCAGATTTACTGGGAAATAGGTCACCCGGCTGCCGATTATGAAACTCTTGTCAAGTGGTGGGCAAAGAACTCTTCTGCACGTCCTTTGTACATAGGTCAGGATATTATCAGAACAGTCAACAAGTCCGATCTCAAGAATCCTAACATGCATCAGATGCCGGCAAAATATAAACTGCAGCGTTCTTATCCTTCTGTCCAGGGTAGTTGCCAGTGGTATTCTGCCGCACTTGTATCGAATGCAGGAAATTACAGAACACTACTTGAAAAAGACTATCACAGATATCCTGCCCTTCAGCCTTTGTATCCTTTTATTGATGACAAGGCTCCAGGTAAGGTAAAGAAACTTAAGGATGTCTGGACAGAATACGGATACATATTGTTCTGGACTGCTCCTAAGGCAAAGGATGTTATGGATGAGGCTGTGCAGTATGTTGTATACAGGTTCAACAATAAGGAGAAGGTTAATTTGAATGACCCTTCGAAGATTGTAGCCATAACAAGAGACTGTTTCTATAAACTTCCTTATGAAAACGGTAAGACTAAGTACAGATATGTGGTTACAGCCCTCGACCGTTTGAATAACGAATCAAAATACGAGTCAGAGAAGGTTAAACTTTAGAGACAATAAATGCCTGAAACAAACTTTACATATTAAATGAAAGTTGTTTCAGGCATTTCATTATATTATCCAAGAGCCTGACTAAGGTCTTCTATCAGGTCATCAATATGTTCGAGTCCAATAGACAGTCTCACTGTACCCTGATGTATATCCTGCTCTTCAAGTTCCCTTTCGTTCAACTGTGAGTGGGTTGTGCTTGCCGGGTGTATAACCAGGGATTTAGCATCTGCTACATTGGCAAGAAGTGAAAAAATCTGCAGTTTGTCGATAAATCTGTGCGCTTCTTCTTTTCCGCCTTCTATCTCAAATGTAAAGATAGAACCTGCGCCGTTCTTAAAATATCTTTTATAAAGATTGTGATTAGGATGTGATTCCAGCGACGGATGATTTACTTTCCTTACTTTTGGATGATTCTTCAGAAAGTCTACCACCTTTAAAGCATTCTGAACGTGGCGTTCAACTCTCAAAGAAAGTGTTTCAAGTCCCTGCAAAAGCATGAATGCATTAAACGGACTTATTGCGGCACCTGTGTCTCTAAGCAGCACTGCTCTTATTCTTACTATGAAGGCGGTATTTCCGGCGGCTTCTGTAAACACCAGTCCGTGGTAACATGCCTCAGGTTCGGTGAGTTGTGGAAATTTACCGGAAGCTTTCCAGTCGAATTTGCCTGAGTCAACTATAACACCTCCGAGAGATGTTCCATGTCCGCCTATAAATTTAGTTGCCGAATGAATAACTATATCAGCTCCATGTTCAATAGGTCTAATAAGATATGGTGTACCGAAAGTATTGTCTATGATAAGAGGAATACCATGTTGGTGGGCTATTTCGGCCACAGCCTCTATATCTATGATATTTGAGTTAGGATTGCCTAAAGTTTCAATGAAAACAGCCTTTGTATTTTCCTGAATAGCCTTTTCAAAGTTTCTTATGTCCGACGGGTCGACGAAAGTTGTGGTAACTCCGTATGCCGGCAGTGTATGAGCGAGCAGATTATAGCTTCCTCCATAAATTGTCTTGGCTGATACTATATGGTCGCCTGCTTTTGTAATATTCATGAATGTATAAGTAACGGCAGCTGCTCCCGATGCCACAGCCAATGCGGCTACTCCACCTTCAAGTGCTGCCATTCTCTGTTCGAACACATTCTGGGTAGGATTTCCCAGACGGCCGTAAATTTCTCCTGCATCCTTTAGTTCAAAACGTGCGGCGGCGTGTGCAGAATCATTAAAAACATAAGAAGTAGTCTGATAAATAGGAACGGCTCTTGCACCTGTGGCCTTATCTGCCTGTTCCTGTCCCACGTGTAGTTGTAAAGTCTCGAAATGTAGTTTTTTTGTTGTCATAGTCATTTTCTTTTTTATCGTTTACTTTTGTAAAAGTATAACATTTATATAAAGACTCTAATATGTATTGAAGATATAATGCTATTTTACCCCCTTTACTTCCAAACCTCTTCTAATAAGAAACAGTCCAGGTAAGGAGATTAATTAATAACTAAGAAGATTCCAAACAAAATAATATTATGCTCCTACATTCAACTTTATTCCTTCTCATCTAAAAAACGTTTCAAGTCATAATACATCGAACGTGTTTTATCTTTTTCATCTTTTATGGACAAAAAGTCAAAACCATATTGTTGATAGAAACCGACTGCAGCCTGATAGGCATCTACTGTAATGAAACGGCAACCAGTCCTATTTCCATGAGTGAAAGTATATTTAATAAGACGGATAATATCCCTGCCAATGCCTTGTCCGGCATATTCTTCCGATACGGCCAATCGCCCAATCTTAACAGCTGGATAATGTTTGCGTCGCTTATGGTTTGCCACACGACGGCTTAACCGGTTCCAAATACTACGTTGTTCTGGATCAAAAGTAATTTTATCATTCATAAGACTGAAATATGCTACAGTCTTACCATTGGACAAATCTTCCCACAAATAAGTTACAGCCATTAAATCAGTCAGATATTTCCGGGCATCTTCAAATAAAAAGCCGTTTAAGTCATCATCCTTACACTTAAACGGTTTTATCTCGCTATCCGCTTTTAACGGAATAAAATAATAATCTTCAAGAGCCATGGTTATATCAGAATGTAAATGCTGCTATGGCCTTGAACTTCTCATAAACTTTCTTTGCGGCCTCTTTCTCCTCCTTACTTTCAGGTTTCAAGTGAGCCATTTTCTCGGCAAAACGTTTTGCGTCTTTACCAGTAAGTACCGGTGTTTCTTTTATTGGTCGAGCCATAATATTTAATTTTTAATTAATCACAAAGGTACGTATTATCCTGATAAAAATCAAACTATGAGATACAAATTCTTTGATAATTAGGTTTCTACCAGTATATACACTATTTTAAAGTTAAGGATATTATTTCTTTCTATTTGTTTGAATAGTTGATTTACTTTATCTTTTTTGTCGATACAAAATTACTGATTATAATCACATGTATGATAATATAAAAAACTGCTGAAGAATTTAATATATTTGTTTGTAGTTATTCAAATATACAAACCCTTCAGCAGTTCTCTTTTTATTTTTTATATTGCTTATCACTTCATTTTCTGATGAACTTTGAATTTACTTTATATTGCTTCTAATCTTGCTAAGATAGGCACGCATACCATTAGCGTCCTTTTTGCTGATAATATCTAAAAGCTCATTCAGTTCGGTTCTGATACCTTCTACCTGTTTTGGTGTGCGTGGGTTGAACAGAATCTCCTGAAGCAGATAATCATCCTCATTAAGTACACCTTTGGCAATGGCCATATGACGTTTGAATGTTGTACCAGGTGCATCCTGATGTTTCATCACAGCAGCAAACACAAATGTAGAAACAAAAGGAATAGACAGTGAGTAGGCAACAGTCTCATCGTGTTCATCGAATGTATATTCAAAAATATTCAGTCCCAGTCTCTGGTATACATCCTTAAAGAAAACCTTTCCAAGGCAATCGCCTTCCTTAATAATGATAGCATTCTCTGTACTCAGCTGGTCGAGGTTGGCAAATGTAGGTCCGAACATAGGATGAGTGGAAACATATCTGAATCCGCTGTTCTCGTAAAATTCCTGCAATCCGGTTTTTACGGAGGCTATATCACTTAAAATACAGTCCTTAGGCAGAACAGGCAATATCTGTTTGAATGCCTCAATTGTATACTTTACTGTCGCGGCATTAATAACCAGTTCCGGACGGAATTCTTCAATCTCCTCAATAGCGGTAAATCTGCGGCAATTGTACATAAAACGCAGGTTTTCCGCTTTCACATCATATACGGCCACCTCGTGGTCGAAACTCAAAACATCTGTAAAGAAGGAGCCCATTTTTCCGGCTCCCAATATCAATATACGCATCTCAATTATTTGTTGATTATTTCCATTTGCTGACGAACACTTTCTTCATGGATGGCCTCGAACACATGTTTCACAAATTCAGGATCCATTCCGCAGAGCGAGCCCTGTGCACCTCTCTTGTCGAGAATCTCGTTATAACGTCCGGTCTGGAGAATGGTCATGTTATGTTCTTTCTTGAATGTACCGATTTCACGGCATACTCTCATACGTTTTGCCATAATTTCCATCAGTTCATTGTCGCACTCATCGATTTGTCTTCTCAGTTCGTTGAGGTTTTCTGTTGACTGATGTTCTTTACGTATCACAAGCAGATTCAGAATATAGTTCAGAACATCTGGTGTAACCTGCTGTGAGGCATCACTCCATGCACAGTCGGGGTTACAGTGAGACTCTACTATCAGTCCGTCGAAACCGAGGTCCATAGCCTGCTGGCACAGAGGAGCTATAAGTTCCCTTTTTCCGCCTATATGACTTGGGTCGCATATAATAGGAAGATTAGGAATACGTCTTCTAAGTTCGATAGGAATATGCCACTGAGGCAGATTTCTGTATAGTTTCTTGTCGTATGAAGAGAAACCGCGGTGAATGGCGCCAATTCTTTTCAGTCCGGCATTGTTTATGCGTTCCAATGCGCCAATCCATAATTCAAGGTCTGGATTTACAGGATTTTTTACATATACAGGAACATCCACACCTTTAAGAGCATCAGCTATTTCCTGTACAGCAAAAGGATTGGCTGTAGTTCTTGCCCCAACCCACAATATATCTATACCGGCCTTAAGGCATTCATACACGTGCTTTGCAGTAGCCACTTCGGTAGCCACATACATACCGGTTTCTTTTTTCACTTCTTTAAGCCATGCCAGACCATCCACACCTATACCTTCGAAACCTCCCGGTTTGGTACGAGGTTTCCATATACCTGCGCGGAAAATCTTTACGCCATTGTCGGAAAGAAGTTTGGCGGTTGACATTACCTGTTCTTCTGTTTCAGCGCTGCAAGGGCCAGCTATAATCATCGGTCGTTCTTCAGGAACTCCCTCAAGCTTGATAGGTTGTAATTCAAGTGCCATAGTTGTATGTATTTAGAAAGTTAATTTTTCGTTTATAATAATTGTTGCTTTTACTAAGTATATTACTTTATAAGTGTATTATTTTTATAAGTATACTATCATATATAAGTATACTATCTTTATCAATATATTACTTTATATCTTAATTATTCAGTTGAAAATCAGCTTGATTCTCTCCAGCGCTTCTGCCAGTTTTTCTTCTTTGGCACAGAGCGATATTCTTATGTATCTTTTACCGTTGCTTCCGAAGATGAATCCCGGTGTAATAAATACTCTTGCCTGATGAAGAACCTTTTCTGTAAGTTCCTCTACATCCGAGTATTTTTCAGGAATCTTACCCCACAGGAACATTCCCACCTGATTTTTATCGAAAGTACATCCTAATACTTCCATAATTTCTTCGGCAAGTTTACGGCGTCGTCCATATACATTGATATTGGCTTCTTCATGCCATTCGGCACTGTTGTTGTATGCCTGTGCTGCTGCAAGCTGTAGCGGGCGGAATGTACCGGAGTCTATATTACTTTTAATTTTCAGAATCCACTGCACAAAAGTTGAATTTGTGGCAAGCATACCTACACGCCATCCCGGCATATTGTGGCTCTTGCTCATCGAATTAAACTCAATGCAGCATTCCTTTGCGTTTGGTACATTAAGAATGCTAATCGGCTTACGGTTAAGAATGAAACTGTAAGGATTATCGTTTACTACCACTATGTTATGGCGTCGTGCAAAATCAACAATCTTTTCATAAAGTTCCATTGTAGCATTGGCACCTGTAGGCATGTTAGGGTAGTTGGTCCACATAATCTTCACACCTGAAAGGTCCATCTTTTCAAGCTCATCAAAGTCGGGCTGCCAGTTGTTATCCTCACGTAAATTATAATTTATAATTTCACTGCCGAGAATCTTGTTGAGTGATGTATATGTGGGATATCCCGGATTTGGGACCAAGACCTTGTCGCCAGGATTCACCAGTGCGAGTGTAACGTGAAGTATTCCTTCTTTTGAACCTATAAGAGGCTGTATTTCTGTAGCCGGATCCAAATCTACATTATACCATCTCTTGTACCAGTCGGCCATTGCCTTTCTCAGTTCCGGTATACCCACAGTGGGCTGATATCCGTGAGCATCGGCTTTTCTTGCATTCTCGCACAACACATTGATTGTTTCTTCCGAAGGCGGCATATCAGGGCTTCCAATACCAAGACTGATAACATTTTTGCCTTCGGCATTCATTTTTGCCACTTCTTTCAGCTTTCTGCTGAAATAATATTCGCTTACATTACCCAGTCTTTCGGCCGGCTTAATATTGTATTGTAGATTCTCCTTCTGCATATTCTCCTAAAATTTTAAGTGCTTTTGTTAGTGGTGTTACAGCATCTATAGACTGTTTGTATCTCAGATAATCGTTGAACATAACGTCTACATAGAACATATATTCCCATTCGCGTCCTATTATAGGCAACGACTGTATCTTTGTAAGATTAATGTTATAGAATGAAAAGATAGACAATACCTTCGACAGGCTGCCTTCGCTGTGAGGCAGTGAGAAAACAATATTAGCTTTGTTTACCTTCGATCTTTCTTTCATCTCATCTGCAATCCATGGGTTGCAGATAACCAGGAAACGGGTAAAATTATGCTTGTTGGTTTCTATACCTTCTTCAAGAATCTTCATCCCATATAGTTGTGCGGCATATTTCGAACAGATGGCAGCATGTCCTTTAAGGTTGTTTTTGCTGATGTTTTCTGCACTTCCGGCAGTATCCTCTGTTTCTACCACTTTAAGATTAGGGTGATTCTGTAGAAAATCCCTGCATTGTGCAAGAGCTACAGGATGAGAATTGACTTCGGTAAGATCACTCCAGTCTTCATCAGGCAGACACATTATGCTGTGACTTATTCTTAGTTTATGTTCGCCTACTATTGTAGCCCCGCTTTCTCTCAATAATTCATAATTGTGAAGCAAGCTTCCTGCTATGGTATTTTCTATAGCCATAACACCAATGACATCACTGTCCTTTTTCATCTGATTGAATACCTCTTCGAAAGTATTGCAGCAAATCAGTTCTATTTCCTCATCCTTGAAAAACTTATGGGCAGCGATATCGTGATACGACCCTAAAACACCTTGTATAGCTATTCTTTTCATTTGTTTTTATTTTGATTCTATATAATGCTAAAAAACTGTTTGTTCAAAAGCACTTTTCAAAAGTACTGTCTGTTATAAAAATATGTAAAAAAAAATCCCGCCTCATATTGAAGCGGGATTCGTTTTAAATTATCTTGTTTTCATTTATTCATTATTGTATACATACGACTTCCCGCTTCACTTCATTGCTAAAGTAAAAGTAATAAAAGAAAAAGAAGAAGTATGTAGCAAATGTCTTCATAAATAGTCTTTTTTATAAGTTTGCGGTTATAATACTGTTATAGTTACTTTATTGCTTATTTCACGTTTTATCAAACGTTTTGCTATTGTTTTCGATGCAAATGTAATACTTTTCTTGTAAAAACAATAATTTCATGAAAAATTTCTTCTCTTTTTTTTATTATCGGATAATATTCCCTTATTTTGTAATACGAATTTAATGAATATACACTTTATATAATAAACTAATAATAACTAATAATAAACCCAAACAGTTTAAGAAATGAAATATAATTTTGACGCAGTAATAGACCGTAATTCAACAAATGCGGCAAAGATAGAAGAAATGAAGGAAATATGGGGAAGGGAAGACCTTATACCTATGTGGGTGGCTGATATGGATTTTGCTACTCCCGATTTTGTGCTTGATGCCGTGAAGAAGCGTTGCGAGCATCCTATATTGGGATATACTGTTAAGCCAGACAGTTATTACATGTCAATAATAAACTGGTGCAAGTCGAAATATGGTATGGATGTAGAGAAAAAGAACATTCATTATGTGCCTGGTATTGTGGCCGGTCTTGGAATGGCCATGAACTGTTATACTTCTCCTGGCGACAAAGTGGTAATTATGCCTCCTGTTTATCATCCGTTTGCCCGTCTAACAAGAAATAACAACCGCCAGCTTGTGGAATGTCCCATGAAATTTGAAAATGGCGAATACAGAATGAATCTCGATTTGTTCAAGACTATAAAAAAAGGAGTAAGACTGCTTATATTGTGTAATCCTCATAATCCAGGGGGTGTGGTATGGAAAAAAGAGGAACTTGCCGAGCTTGCTGAAATATGTGCCGAAGATAATATTCTTGTATTCTCTGACGAGATTCACGCCGATCTTACTTTACCTCCAAACAAACATCTTCCGTTTGCAATGGTTTCAGAAAAGGCGAAAAACAATTCTGTTACATTTATGGCTCCGAGCAAGACTTTTAATATGCCGGGTGTGGCTGCTTCTCATGCTATTATATTTAATGAAACTTTGCTAAGCAAGTTTGAGAAATATATGGAAGCAGGAGAACTTGGTGCCGGTCATGTCTTTGCGTTTCCTGCTGTTGAGGCTGCTTTTAATAATGGTGCCGAATGGCTCGAAGAGTGTCTGGCATATATTCAGTCGAATATTGACTATGTAGATGCTTTTATGAGAGAACATACACCTAAGATTAAGGTTATACGTCCTCAGGCTTCATATCTGTTGTGGCTCGATTGTCGTGATATGGGACTTACCCACGAGCAACTTAAGTCTTTCTTTGCCGATAAGGCGCATCTTGCACTTAACGAGGGAGAGATGTTCGGACGTGAAGGCTCTTGCTTTATGAGAATGAATATCGGAAGTCCGCGCTGCATTATAGAAAAGGCAATGAAACAGTTGGCCGAGGCATATAAGGAGGTAGTATCGTAAATAATTTTTTATAAATAAAATGAGGGTGTATATCCATATAAGTTAGCTGTGCTTACTTTATTGAGATTTACACCCTCATTCATTATGTTATATCTGAACTTTTCCTTTATTTTACAACCTTAGTTAGAAGAGTCTTTCCATAAACATTACCTTTGGTATCGTATGCTTCAGACTTTACAAGTCCTATACCTTTTGCATACCATTCAGTAACTCTTAGAGTTGTAGACTTCAGTACAATTTTTGTTCTTTTCAGGTAAGAAATTTTAATACAGTCGAATTTTCCGGCAGTAGTGCTTACAGTCTCATTACCCATATATGCAGCTCCGGAAATATTAATTTCATTTTTCAGCATATTAAGTATAAGTTGATATGAGCGGTCTGGTATAGATTCGCCTGCTTTTGCATTGTCCGACAATGTAAATGAATTGTCTCCCTTGAACTTTCTGTCTTCCATCAAAGCCATTTTAGCTTTTGGACCGTAACTTGCCGGGTCTGAATCAGAAGCTATATAAAGTTCATACATAAGGTCTTCTGTACAAACGGTATTTTTGCCGTCGTAGCTCCATTGGGTAAGTGAATAGGAAGTGTTATTCTTAGCCTTTGTAGTTACAGTCTTGCTATAATAATCAGCAAGAGTTTTACCGTCTTCATTTGTAACGTTCTTTACGGTGGTGGTTACGTTAGAAACACTCTGTCCAACTTCGTCATAGTTGACGTAATGTAACTCTGTTCCGTTTTTTGTACAGAAATACTGTGCATTAGCCATTCCGCAAACGAGTAATGCACTAATGAAAAATACTATTTTCTTCATAATAGAACTGTCTTTTTTATTTAAATCAATTTAGTTTTTATAGAATCTTTTTTGTCTCTGCTCTTCTGAGCGTATTCATTATTTTCTTTTGTAATCAGATTTTGAATACTAATAGAATGCGAACTTACAAAAAAATCGGATAAATCTTTGTCCGTCATAAAAAAAATAACAATAAAATTCTGATAAAACAATATTTTTAGCTTAAAAACATTCTGCTTCCCATATTAGTCGTACGGCTGTCCCATATTAATGGTACGACCGTACGACTTTAGTGAAACGCCTGTACTACTAATATCGTACGGTATATATTCCGGCATATTCCATTAAAGTTTTTATGATATTCTGTATTATTCAAATTTTTATTAAGTTTGCAATGAAAAATTAATTGCAAAATAATTACTTATATTATGGGATTACTATCATCAATTTTTGGCAGTAACAAGAATGAAGAAAGCCAGCAGGCCAGACAGGAAAAGAAAAATTTTGAGATACTTAAATACGATGGTATAAGGGCGCGAAATATTAATCAGTTGCCTTATGCCATTAAATGTTTTGAAGAGGCTATTACTATAAACGAAGAAACAGAGACAATGGAATATCTGGCATCAGCTTATCTTCAGTCGGGTAGGGTAGAAGATGCAAGAATAATGTACGACAGGTTGGTAGAAAAAGAGCCCGAGAATGTTAAAGTTTTGCTTTCATTGGCAAGTGTATGTTTTATTCAGGAAGATTATCAGGCTATGGAACAGGCATGCAATAAAGCTATATCTGTAGACGAGAATAACAAAACAGCATATTATCTTGCTGCCAAGGCTGCCAAAGGTGCCAATAACTTATTGCAGGCTATAGTAATGTCGACTAAGGCAATAGCAAGCGATGAGGAGTTTATTGATGCATATCTTTTGAGGGCAGAAATTCTGTGGGATATGCGTCAGGCCAAGGAATCAATGGAAGATATAAATACAGTTCTTTCAAAGCAGGACGATAATGAAGATGCCTTGATTATAAAAGGCGAGATTTGTGCTGCTACCGGAAATTGGGATGAAGGATATAAAGCTTTAGATAAAGTGTTGTCTTTAAATCCTTTCAATGAAAAGGCTTATATAGTGAAAGGAAGTTCTTTAATCGTACAGAAAGAATTCGACAAGGCTATTGCCGTTTATGATGAGGCTCTTGAGTTGTCGCCAGAGAATGGAAAATTCTATCAGGAGAGAGGACGGGCAAAATTGCTTAAAGGAGATAAGGACGGATCTGTGGAAGATTTGAAGAAAGCTATAGAGCTTAACCCGGATAGTGAAAATAAGATTACAGGAAATTATAAGAATTTATAACGAATGAATTTTTTGTGATAAACAATTTTCTTTTCTGAAATCGGTACAATTAACGACTGGGCTGTAAATTAATCAAGGGAAGAACAACATGGAAAATATTTGTTCTTCCCTTGTTATTTTTGATTACGTGAAAATGATAAAAACCGAAGTATTTTTTTGTATGGCGGAGAAATGGGGCTGGTTACTTGTTGGTTGAGTAAGTATATCTCCATTGTGATACTCTGATTACCCTACAATTAATATTTCAGTAAATTCTGACCAGTGCAGAATATATCTATAAAAAATCAGATTATTTCTATTCCATTTTTCTTACATAATTCAAGTCCTATGTCCTTCAGCTTGAATTTCTGAATCTTTCCGCTTCCGGTCAGAGGGTAGCTGTCAACAAAGAAGATATATTTAGGAATCTTGTATCTGGCTATTTTACCCTGGCAGAATTCGCGTACATCAAATTCATTCATTGTACAACCTTCATGAAGTATTATAAATGCTCCAACAGCTTCGCCATATTTCTTTGAAGGGATACCTGCAACCTGAACATCCTTTATTCCAGGCATCTGGTACAGGAACTCTTCTATTTCGCGGGGATAAATATTTTCTCCACCTCTGATAATCATATCTTTTATACGGCCTGTAATACGATAATTCCCGTTTTCATCCTTTATACCCAAGTCGCCTGAATGAAGAAATCCGTTTTTATCGATAACTTCGGCTGTGGCTTCAGGATTCTTGTAATATCCTTTCATTGTGTTATATCCTCTGTTGCACATTTCACCCTGAACTCCTACAGGACATTCCTCGCCTGTTTCTGGGTCGATAACTTTAACCTCGGTGAATTCAAAGTCTCTGCCCACAGTGGTACAGCGTACTTCAAACGGATCGTCTATTCTGGTATGTGTCATACCCGGAGAAGCTTCTGTCAGACCATACACACTTGTTACACGCATAAACATTTTTTCTTCTACCTGTTTCATTAACTCGATAGGACACAAGGCACCTGCCATGATACCTGTACGCAAGCTGGTAAGGTCGAACATATCGAACATAGGATGGTGGAGTTCGGCTATGAACATGGTTGGTACACCATACAGTGCTGTACATCTTTCCTTATGGACTGAAGCAAGTACAAGAAGCGGATCGAATCTCTCAAGCATAACCTGGGTACATCCGTGTGTAAGGCAGTTCATGGTAGCAAGTACTACTCCAAAGCAATGGAAGAGAGGTACGCATACACACAACTTGTCGTCGGAAGTAAACTTCATGTGTTCGCCTGTAAGGAAACCGTTGTTGGCAATGTTGTAATGGCTAAGCATTACTCCTTTGGGGAATCCTGTAGTGCCGGATGTATACTGCATATTAACAGTGTCATGACAGTTGACCTTCTTTTTGGCTTCTTCGAGTAAAGAGTCGTCTATGTTGTTGCCAAGCAAAAGTATCTCAGGTGTATTATACATTCCTCTGTATTTCTCCTGTCCGATGTAGATTACATTTCTCATACATGGAAACTTCTTGCTTTTCATGTGTCCGCGGCTGAAAGTCTTCAATTCGGGAAGCATATTGTATGTCATTTCCACAAAATTGCTGTCTTTTTCGCCATTCACTATACATAAGGTATGCATATCTGAGTTCTGGCATAGGTATTCCAGTTCGGCCTGTTTATAGTTGGTGTTTACGGTAACTGCCACTGCGCCTATTTTGGCACATGCATATAAGAAAGTAAGCCAGTCGGGTACATTTCCTGCCCAGATTCCCACGTGAGTTCCTTTTTCCACACCAATAGCCAACAATCCTTTTGCCATGTTGTCTACACGGCGGTTGAACTGTGCCCAGGTAAATCTCAGGTTACGGTCGGAATAAACTATGTATTCTTTGTTGGGGGTGGTAACTGCCCAATGTTCAAGCCAGTCGCCTAAGGTTCTTTCTGATAACTGTAACATAGCTCAAACAGGTTAAATAGGTGTATAAATTACCGCAAGAATACGTGCTGCCTGTCCCTGAAATGCATGAACGTGATGAGGAACTATTGAATCATAATAAATGGTATCGCCTTCATCAAGCACATACAGGTTCTTTCCATATGAAATCTCCACTGTACCTTTCAGAACCATGATAAACTCTTCACCCTCATGAGCCGACTGGTTGAAGATAGTTTCTCCGTTTTCATCAATGTCGATAACGAAAGGTTCCATGTGACGGTCGGTCTTGCTCTTCGATAAAGAGTGATAATGCATGTGCTGGCGTGAGTCGGCTGCATTGTTGGAAAAACTGATAGTATCGTCGGCTTCACCTTTTCTGCATACTACAGCCCCTGTTTCACAATCCTGGTCGTCGAGAAATGTTCCAAGACGCACACCCAAAGCTCTTGCTATTTTAATGAGAGGTGCAAGCGAAGGTATATCAATGTTTTCTTCGATACGTGTAATCTGGTCTACAGTGAGCCCTGTACATTGTGAAAGTTCTTCTATACTTATTTCTTTAGATTTTCTCAGTGATTTAATCTTTTCACCGATAATATTAGTGCAATCCATGGTATATATTTTTTTTATTGTTTTATATGTATTCTGATATTTGTCAGTATTAATATGTTACAAATATAGTGTAAATTATGATAAAACAATAAACATTTGTAAGTATTTATGCGTATTTTTGTACCAATTATATAATTAAATAAGTCAATCTACTTAATCAAGAGATAATCTTCGTAATGAATAATGATATAAATGCACGTATATCTGCTTTGCTGCAAAAGCTTAATGAGGATGTTTTCGGCAAGCAGCATGTTATAGCACTTTCCCTTCTTTCGGCAATAGCCGGAGAGAGTATATTTCTGCTTGGACCTCCGGGAGTTGCAAAAAGTATGGTGGCCCGACGCCTTAAGTTGGCATTTAAGGATGCTTCCGCGTTCGAATATCTCATGTCGAGATTCAGTACTCCCGATGAAATCTTCGGTCCGGTTTCTATATCAGCACTAAAGGATGAAGACAGATACGAAAGAGTAACCGACGGATATCTGCCTACTGCTACCATTGTTTTTCTTGATGAAATCTGGAAAGCCGGACCGGCAATACAGAATTCACTGCTGACTGTTATTAATGAAAAGATATTCAGAAACGGTAAAACATCGGTAAAGGTTCCGCTTAAAGGACTTATTGCGGCATCAAACGAACTTCCGGCTGCCGGGCAGGGACTCGATGCGCTTTGGGACAGGTTTATAGTTAGAATAATGGTCAAGGGTATAGAAGACCTGTCGGACTTTGATATGATGATATCTTCTGTGGGGGAGCATACACCAGAGGTGGGAAGTGAACTTTGTATCTCCGATTCTGAATATGACGAATGGCAGAAAGAAATATCGGGTGTGGGTATTCATTATTCTGTATTCGAAGTTATACACTCCATAAAAGAAAGTATAGAAGAATATAATTCTGCTCTCGAAAACGAAGGAAGTGTAACTCCTCCGCTATATGTATCCGACCGCAGATGGAAGAAGCTTATAAAACTGATGCGTACATCTGCATGGCTCAACGGACAGAAAGAGATTCGCTTGTCGGACTGTCTTATAATACAACATTGTATATGGAATGAGGCAGGGCAGATAGACATGACAGCAGATATGGTACAGTCGGCTATAAGGAAGAGTGCGCAAGGATATATGCTGAATATCGACAGTCTGGAAAGAGAGATAGGTATACTTAAAGACGAACTCTCATCCGAAGCATCGCTCAGAGAAAGTCACGACCCGGGGTTGCAGTTGACGGATTCGTATTATTATCAGGTGGAAAAGGTACGCCTTTGGGGCAAGCTATTGCTTTTTGCATCAGACTATTATCAGCTGGATGACATCGGAAAACTGTTCTATTTGCATAAAGACAAGTATAAAACCGACTGCTTTATTCTGAAAAGGTACGATATATCCATGAAGAATAAAGTACCTCAAAACAAGATTTACAATTTAAGGAAAGGTCGCCGTTCGGTTTTCATAAACAACTATGAGTACCCACTTATGTGTACCCCCGACGCTCTCCCTCTTCCACCTATTGAAATAAAGACAGAAGAAGATACCGGAGTAAAATTCAGAAATCTGGAGGAGATGATAGGAAGGGTAGAAGAAAACTGTGCAGATTTGTTTGAAAGAGAAACACTATATGCCGACTCACATCTGTTTCTTTCACCGCAGGAAAAGGACTTTATGCGCAAAATGCTTATGAAACAAAAATCGGATGTGGCAAGATACCGTAACGAATTCAACGAGATGAAACATGCATACAGGAAAGAGAACAAGGAATATCCGACTGAAGGAACTGAAAACGGCCTATCTTGAAAAGCTCAGGAAACTTGCTTTCGGGGTGATGGAAGATGAACTGAACAGTAAGGTGGTGCTTCCGCGTGAGCTGGAAGGAGAAATATGGGATTATTACCGCAAGACGTCTCCTTCGCTACAGGAGTTTTATTCGAGGTATACCCCAGAATGGGAAGTTTTTTATGAAAATGAAACTCTGTCTGTTACCGATTTCATGTCGTTCCTTATCCGTATGAGGAGTGCTTTTGCTAAAAGGTATAATCTTATGGAACTTAATGTGGATTATTATATTTCAGCTCTTTCAAATGCAGGAACGGATATTGCGGCCGGAGAAGAGTTGAAAGAAATCTTTCTCGACAAATGGCACAGACTTCTTACAAATAAGGAGTATAACTATCAGTACAGTCATATAGATGAATTGTGCAACAGCTTTCATATACTTGAAAAGAAATCGGGCATGCCGCTTGAAAACACTCTTACCGGAGAGAGACTGAAATGGCTGTTGAGAAACAATCCGAGCCTGTACCGCAAGATGATTCCGTTTGAAAAGAACATGACGGCCAACAGGCAGATTCGTGAACTTGTAGCATTACTGGGCCGCCGCAGCAAGGGTGAGAAGATGAGTTTTGACTCTTTGGGAGGAATAAGCAAGGAAAGGCTGGTACGGCATTCTGTTCAGAGTGACATAGAAGGAATAACTGTAGGAAATAATCTCAATAGTCTGTTACCGGTGGAATATTGTTATCTGTCGGACGAGGCTTTGCGTCCGGTATTCATGCAGAGGTATGTGGAAAAGCGTCTTCAGGTATTCGAAACCAAGTCGGCAGAGGATAATTCGGCCAAGAGTGATACCCCACAGCCTGTAAGTTCCCAGGGGCCGTTTGTGGTATGTATAGACACTTCAGGTTCCATGCAGGGTAAGAGAGAAGTATTGGCCAAATCGGCAGTACTTGCTATTGCACGTCTGGTAGAATCAACAAGAAGGAAATGCTATGTGATAAACTTCTCGGAGGATATAGAATGTCTGCTCATTTCTGATGTGAGCCGTGATATGCCATTGCTCTGCGATTTCCTGTGCAAACGTTTTGATGGAGGTACAGACATACTTCCGGCTATAAGAGAAGCCGTGACACTTGTCAGAACCCACGGTTGGCACAAAGCTGATATAGTAATGATATCCGATTTTGAAATGCCGCCCCCTGATGACAGATTTATGGAGGCGGTAAGAAAGGCAAAACTCAGGGAAACTTCATTTTATGCCATGGTGTTCGGTACGCGACCGGAAACAGACTATCTGTCACTATGTGACAAATGGTGGGACATGAGTATTCCGTCTTCCTGAAATATTACTTCCTCGGCCAGCATGTACGACAGAACCTTTTTTACCATGTCCTTGTCTTCTATTTCAAGACGTGAGATAATCTCATGCGATGGCACCCCACCTGTTTCGTCCAGTAGTCTGAGTATGGCACGGTATATTTCATCGAAGACACCCTGTTTAATGCCCGAACTGTGGTTCGACAGGCAGATATCGCATTGTCCGCAGTTATGCTCATTCTTTTCGCCAAAGTAATACAGCAGCATTCTGCTTCTGCATTTGTTGTCCGAATCGGCATACTCTATCATTGAGTTGATGCGGCGTATATAGCTTTCCTTTCTGTCTTCATACACTTCCTTGCTTATTATAAGGCGGTCGGCTTCCTGTCTCTCACGGGTATATATTATATACGGAGTTTTCTTTCCAGGTATGTAGTGCAGTATCCTTCTTCTGGTGAGAGAAACAAGGATATTGTAGATTTCCTGTCGTGTAAGTCCGGTGCGTATAGCCAAGGTTTCTTCATTGATATATGCATAATCTGTAAATACACCTGTATACGATCTAAGAATTACATTAAGAAGTTTTTCAGTTTCCTGGCTGGTCTCATGTATTCTGTACAGTTCATCTTTAGTAAGTGTGAACATAAGTCGTGAGTTGTTGTCCTGTTCATCGGTGTATTCTATATATCCGGCACGGGTAAGGATTTTCAGTGCACTGTCAACCTGAATAGGGAAGTGCTTGAAGTTATGGCAGAACTCATCAATGTTAAATTCACGTGTACACCCCAGTCCGTCGCCCATAGCCATTTGATAATAATAGTTGATATGTTCATATACTTTCCTTATATAATCTTTTTCAGGGAAAGTATCGGTAATTCTTTTCTTCAGATTAGCTTTGTCGCTTTTGGCATAAAGCAGGACAGCAAATGCTTTCTGTCCGTCTCTTCCGGCACGTCCTGCTTCCTGGAAATAAGCTTCAGGAGAGTCGGGAAAGTCGATGTGCACCACAAGCCGAACGTCGGGCTTGTCGATACCCATACCGAAGGCATTTGTGGCCACCATAACTCTGTGTTCGCCAGTCAGCCATGATTTCTGTCTCATGTCTTTAGTCTCATTATTCAGACCGGCATGATAAAAAGTTGCAGTAATGCCATTCTGATTAAGCATAAGAGAAACCTCTTTTGTTCTTTTCCTGTTTCTGGTGTAAACGATGGCCGAGCCGGGAACATGTTTCAGAATATGCAAAAGCTCCTCATTCTTATCCTCAGTGCGGCGGACAATATATGCAAGGTTCTTTCTTTCGAAACTCATTCTGAATACATTCTCCTTTCTGAAAGCCAGTCTGTGCTGGATATCTTTCACTACCTCTGGAGTGGCAGTAGCCGTAAGAGCAAGTACAGGAACATCCGGAAGCAGGTTCCTTATTTCAGAAATTTTGAGATATGCAGGGCGGAAGTCATAGCCCCATTGAGAGATACAGTGAGACTCGTCGACGGTAATCATGCTCACCTTCATTCCCTTTAGCTTGATGCGGAAGATTTCGGTATCAAGACGTTCGGGAGAAATATATAAAAACTTATAGTTGCCGAAGATACAGTTCTCGAGTGCGATAATAATTTCTTCGCGTGTCATTCCGGAATAAACTGCAGTAGCCTTTATACCTCTGTCGCGCAGATTCCTTACCTGGTCTTTCATAAGAGCGATAAGAGGAGTTACCACCAGACACAGTCCTTCCTTCGCAAGGGCCGGAACCTGGAAGGTGATAGATTTACCACCTCCCGTAGGCATAAGCCCCAAAGTATCTTGTCCGCTACCGATACTGCGGATTATTTCTTCCTGTATGCCACGAAAATTATCGTATCCCCAGTATTGCTTTAATATTTCACGGTAGTCAGTCATATAGCTATTCACTTATAAACTTTTGTAATTTATTAGTATCCACTTGGTTTGATATCTTCTATTTGCAACTGTATATCGCCACGCTTGTGGGTATTTTCTTCGATTGTATAACAGATGTTGAACGACTGTTTAGTTTTAATGTATCTAACCTGCGAACTCTGTCCGAAAGCAATGCCGTTCATAACATTGTTCGACTTGTTGTCTACAAGCTCGAGCTTGATATGTTCCTGTTCTCTTCCCACTACTTTGCTTGTACCGTAATCATATACATTAAGTGTAGCGAAAACAGGCTTATGATTGTCCGGACCGAACGGATTGAATTTCTTCAGGTCGAAGAAGAACTTTGGAGTTATATCCCTGAAATCTATCTGGGCATCAATGTCGATTGTTGCACTTGTCTGTTCAGGTAATATGTGTGACGTTACATATTCCTCGAATCTTCTTGTAAATTCTTCCACATTCTCTATTTTCATAGACAATCCTGCCGCATATGTATGTCCTCCGAAGTTTTCGAGCAAATCCCTGCAGTGTTCTATCGCTTTATATACATCGAAACCTGATACAGAGCGTGCAGACCCGGTAGCCAGTCCGTCGGTACGTGTAAGAACAACAGCCGGGCGGTAGTATATCTCGGTTAGTCGTGAAGCTACTATACCTATCACACCCTTGTGCCATGCCTCATTGAATATGACAATGGTTCTTCTTTCCGACAGGTTTTCGAGCGATTCAACAATTCTGTTGGCCTCTTCAGTCATGCTTTTATCAAGGTCCTTTCTCTTTTCGTTGTAGCTGTTGATAAGGTTACTTTTCTCATGAGCCAACTGATAGTCTTTTTCTATGAGAAGGTCTACAGCTTCCTTTCCGTTCTGTATTCTTCCGGAAGCATTTATTCTCGGCCCAATCTTAAACACTATATCACTCATGGTTATTTCCTTATCCGAAAGGCCACACACATCTATTATGGATTTCAGTCCTACACTTGGGTTGGCATTAAGCTGCCGTAGTCCGTGATATGCAAGTATTCTGTTTTCTCCCATAATAGGAACAATATCCGAAGCAATACTTACAGCCACCAGGTCGAGCAGTGGAGTAAGCTGGTGAAATTCAATACCGTTGTTCTGTGCAAAAGCCTGCATAAACTTGAATCCCACTCCGCAACCTGACAAGTGCTCATAAGGATATGTGGAATCATTCCTTTTAGGGTTAAGTATTGCGGCGGCTTCAGGCAATGTGTCATCCGGCACATGATGGTCGCATATGATAAAGTCAATACCTTTCTGTTTTGCGTAGGCAATTTCCTCTACCGCCTTAATTCCACAATCAAGAACGATAACAAGCTTTACACCTGTTTCGTATGCATAATCCACTCCTTTAACTGTTACTCCATATCCTTCATTATATCTGTCGGGGATATAATAGTCGATATTGGAGTAGAACTGTTGAAGGAATTTGTACACTAATGCAACGGCAGTAGTGCCGTCTACATCATAGTCTCCGTATACAAGAATCCTTTCCTTTCTACCCATGGCACGATTTAGCCGTTCTACTGCCGCTTCCATATCATTCATAAGGAAGGGATCGTGCAGTTCATGAAGTTGCGGGCGGAAGAAGCGCTTTACATCCTGTGCTGTAGTTAGTCCGCGTTCACGTAGAAGATGGCATAATATAGGACTTATGCCGATTTCTTTAGACAAAGCTCTTGCTTCTTCACGTTGTTCTTGAGTTGGAGGTTGATAATTCCATTTGTAACTCATTATATATTATTTTTTTTCTTTTTCTGCTTTATGGTGAATCTGTCAGTCATTTTGGGTTATTGGGGTTAGAGTAATTCAACCCTGTTATCGTCTGGTTTATATAGATATTAAAAAAAGATTTATTGATGTACAAAGTCTGTTATGTATAAACAATTATAAACAATGCACTGATAATATATTTTAATATCATGCCCGATTCACACTTCAATTCGTAAAGTTAGGAAAAAGAACGAAAAAAAAGGCCGATTTCGTACAAAAAATACGAAACCGGCCTAATATTATTTATAATCAGTCTATACAATGATTGAATAAAATATAATGAGATATTATAGACTGATTGGCTTTAACTGATTAAAGTCCAAGCTTTTTAGCAATTTTTGAAGGTATTGCATCCTTGTGAACCAGGATATTCATAGTCTTGTAAGCAACGAAAGCTTTTGAAGCATACCATATACCTTTATATTTGCCGCTTTCACCCCAAGAGTTCTTAACCATGAAGTATTCCTTACCGTTCTGATCTTTAGCAAGACCATAGATAAGCATACCGTGGTCATCGGTAGTTTCCCAGTTGTCGAATGCAATCTGACGCATTTCCTGAGTAACATTTATTTCAGGCAATGGTTTGCTTGTAAGCTCTTTGCGCTTGTCTGATGCGCTCAAGCCCAACCAGCGTGCCATATCCGAACCTGTAAGTTCAGCACCTTTTGCAGCGTCTGGGAATACTGCGATACCGTCGCGTGTGAATCCCTGTTCACTTACGTCGGCTCCCCATGCGAAAGTATATCCTTTTCTTACAGCATTGTCCATAACTTCCATAAGTTCTTCGATAGGAAGGTTGTAAGACAAAGCGTTACGCCAGTTGTCCTGTACTTCTACGTTGAACTGAGTATAGAATGGATGATGAGTGTAAGAAGTAAGTGAGATATAATCGTCCATGTTCAAGCCTACTACTTCATCAGCAAATGTTCTTGGAGTATAAGTCTTTCCTTTATAAGTAAATTCTTTAGGACATTCACCAAGATAAGTATCATAGATTGAACGCAAACCTTCCTTCCATACCGGAGTAAGTTTAGAGAATTTGCCTTTTCCGATAGCTTCAACGTAAGCACCTGCTACAGCATCAAGTTCGTTGTGTACTGGAAGAGAATCTCCATACATGATACCTGGCATAGCTTCCTGAGGAACAAGTCCGTGCTGTCTGTAACATGCTACGATATCCTCAAAGCTACCGCCTGGAGAGAATGATGCGTCACCATGGTAACGTACATAGTTTACTGCACGTTCTTCCATTGTGTGGTGTACAACAAACATTTCAGACAAGTCAACTTCACCTTTTCCAAGACGCAACATTTCTGATTCGAAGAAAGCTGCTGAAGAGAATGACCAGCAAGTGCTTGAACGGTTCTGGTTCTTGATAGAAGTGATAGGGTTTTCCTTGATAGTTGTAAATACGAAACCTTCTTCGGCCTTATCTTTTGCTTCCTGTGCGTTTACTGAAGTGAAGCAAAGACCTAAAGCTGCTAATGCGATAAGTTTGTTCATCTTTTAATTGATTTGTTTATTGTTATTATTGTTATTGATTAGATTCGTTTTTATACAGCCTGATATCTGTTATACAGTTTAATATCAGTTATACAGTCTGAAATTCTTTATAGCCTTAATCATGAGTGCTTGTTCTGTTTACTCGTTCATTATGGCTTCAACCTCTTCTATGGTGAGAGGAATATGCTTTTCTCCTGTAAATCTTGATCCGTCGGGAGTAATAAGAATATCGTCTTCAAGACGTATGCCACCGAAATCCTTGAACTTGTCTATTGCATCATAGTTAAGGAAGTCTGTATGCATTTTCTCTGCTCTCCACTTATCTATTAATGCAGGAATAAAGTAACATCCCGGTTCGTCTGTCATTACGAAACCTGGCTGAAGACGTCGTCCCATACGCAATGAAGCAAGACCGAATTGTGTAGATGGCTGTACCTCATCATCGTATCCCACATAAATCTGTCCCAAATCTTCCATATCGTGAACATCAAGTCCCATCATATGTCCGAGTCCGTGAGGCATAAATAATGCGTGTGCACCTGCTGCTACAGCATCGTCTACATTACCTTTCATAAGACCGAGATTCTTCAATCCCTGGGCAAGTACCTTACATACATCCAGATGAACCGACTTGTATGTAATTCCAGGTTTTGCCAATTCAAGAGCTTTCTGATGACAAGCATATACTATATTATATACATCACGCTGACGGTCTGTAAATTTACCGCCCACAGGTATTGTTCTTGTGTTATCAGAGCAATAATTGTTAACATTCTCTGCTCCTGCGTCAGTAAGCATCAGTCGTCCTGTTTCAAGAATATGGCTATGGTCATGATTATGCAGAGTCTGTCCGTTCTGTGTGAGGATAGTAGCGAATGAAGTCATGCTTCCGTACGATGCTGCAATACCTTCCAGCACTCCGGCAATATATCTTTCGGATACTCCCGGTTTGCACAGGCGCATTGCTGCAGTATGCATTTCATATCCTATATTGCAGGCCTTGTCTATTTCAGCTATTTCGCAATCTTCTTTTACAGCTCTTAGCGATACCACAGCCTTTATCAGTTCAATTGATGCATGAGAACGAATCATTGAAGTTCTTATGCCTGTAAGGTCTTCAAGAAGAAGCATGTTATCGTATCTGTATGGAGGAAGGAAGTGAATTTTTCTTCTTTGAGATATAGCCTTTCCTATAATCTCTTTTAATTGTGAGAAAGGCAGACTTTTCTGTACACCTACTCTTTCTGCAAGTTCTTTGACACTTGGCTGTGGGCCCATCCAGATAATATCATCCATGTCGACATCGTTTCCGAAGAAATATTCTTCATTACTGTCGGCATCAATAACACCGGCATATCCCGGGTGTGAATGACCGAAGAAATAAAGGAAAGAACTGTCTTGACGGAACTTATATGTATTGTCGGGATAATTGGCAGGAGCCTCGTTGTTTCCAAGTATAAGAATCAGACCATTGCTGATTTTACTGCGCAATGCCTGACGTCGTCTCTGATATGTTAAAGCATCAAACATAGGTATATTTAGATTAAAAATTATTTTATAGGATTAATAATGTTGCAAATGTATGAAAAAATAATGTTATTTTATGTCCGTTTATCCTTAAAAAACATATATTTGCATTCAATGAGTCAGTTTTAGAGTCAGATTTAAAAGAAAAGTGATATGAAAGTAGATTTTCGGACAATGGGACTTGTACTCGAGGGCGGAGGCATGCGAGGCGTGTTTACTTGTGGTGTCCTCGATTTTTTTATGGATAACAATATTGAGTTTCCATATGCAGTAGGTGTGTCGGCCGGTGCATGCAACGGACTTTCTTATTTGTCGCACCAGCGCGGACGTGCAAAGTACAGTAATATTGATTTGCTTGAAAAATACGACTATATCGGACTGAAACATCTTTTCCATCAAAGAAGCATTCTCGACCAGAAGCTTCTTTATGAGCTTTTCCCTGAGGAGATTCTTCCTTACGATTATGACGCATATATGAAAAATCCTTGTAGGTTTGAGATGGTTACTACGAATTGTGTGACTGGCAGGGCATGCTATATGGAGGAGAAAAACGATAAGGAAAGACTTCTTCTTATAGCCAAGGCTTCAAGTAGTCTTCCATACGTATGTCCTATGGTTTATGTGGACGGCAGACCTATGCTGGATGGTGGTATTATAGATTCTATACCTGTGCTGCGTGCAATAGAACAAGGGTACGAGAAAAATGTTGTTGTGCTTACACGCAACCGTGGTTACAGAAAAACGGAGAAGGACATCAAGGTTCCGCATTTTATTTATCGCCGTTATCCAAGATTGAGGGTTGTGTTGAGCAACAGATGTAAGGTATATAATGAGCAGCTTGAGATGGTGGAACGTATGGAGGATGAAGGCCGCATAATAGCTATACGTCCTGAAAAGAAAGTTGTGGTTAACAGAATAGAAAAGGATATAAAGAAACTTACCGACTTATATGAAGAAGGTTATGAGTGTGCCAAAAAGGTAATGACACCTTTTTTGAAGTGATTCTTTTATTCTTAAAGTGGTTTTCTGTTTATTAATTTTTAATAGATAAAATTGATAAATTCATCTCTGAAAACCCAGTTCGGCAAAATAAAAAAATGAGGCCTTATTTTCATTAAAATGTCTCGTTATTTTAAATAGAATGACGAGACATTTTTTTTAATGGTCTTTGGGGTAACAGAAAATATAACTTTTTATAATGGTATTACCGTTTTATCATTTGTATTTCCTTTGTTCCATTGGTCCGATAGTGTATTTTATTCATATAGGTAGTGTGAAAATGTTGTATTTTGGTTAACTTTGTGCAGATTTTAGGAGTGCTTCTGTTTCTTCTATTCTCATTATATCACAGATTATAACACAGAAATATAGTAATGTTATTTTATGCAGGAATCTCAGTTACTGTCGGATATATTAAATAATTCACCAAGCGTGGAACTGCTAAGGTTGCGCAATAGGGAAATTATTGTTTTATTCTTATACAAGACATTCTATCGTCATCGCGAACCGGTGCCATATGAGGCTTTGAAGATGCGCCTTACCGATTACCTTTCAGCCATAAATTTGGAGAACGATGAGGAAAATGATATAAATATATTCGATTCTTTCGAAGAAAAGGCTTATAAATATATCCAGAAATGGACCGATAAAGGCTTTCTGCGAAATTATCAGGAGGAGAGTGGAGAGGTCTTCTATGAGTTGTCATCGTATGCCAGCAAGACTATCGACTGGCTTATAAGCCTTAAGCGTGAGGAATTTGTAGGTACCGAGTCAAAATTCATGAATCTTTTCGGACAGATAAAAGAACTTGTGGAGTTTACCAACGAAGATACTTCCGAGCGTATACGTATCCTTGAACAGAAAAAACAGGAAATAGAGCATCAGATACAGAGTCTGCAGGCAGGTGAGGATGTAATGGTTTATGAAGAATATCAGGTACTGCCACGATTCAGATATATTACTCAGACAGCAAAGGAACTGTTGTCCGATTTTAAGGAAGTGGAAGACAATTTCAAGTCGATTACCAAATCCATTTACCAGAAACATGCCGAAGGTGATATTTCCAAGGGAGATATTTTGGGATATACTTTCGATGCTCTCGAGAAACTTCAGCAGAGTTCTCAGGGAAAGAGTTTTTATGCGTTTTGGGATTTTCTTATGAATCCGTCTATGCAGAATACCTGGGATAAGATGGTAGCCAGTCTTTATGATGCAATTGGAACTTCACAAATTAAAAATGATGATATGTTCCTCAAAAATATGAAGGGTTATCTTTATAATAGCGGAAAGAAGGTATATCAGGCTAACGATAAGATGGCCGACAAGTTGAGCCGCATTATCTGTGAAAGCGGAAGCTCGCAGATTATGGCATCACAAAAGGTTATACAGGATATTCAGTCTATGCTTCTCCAGATGGCCGGACGTAATATTAAACCAGATGTTTCGCTCGAACTTGAAACTTTACCGGAAATATCTCTTCCTATTGAACGAAAGCTTACTCTCGAAAAAGCGGCAGATATTTCATATAATAAGGTTCTGGAAATGGCCAATCCTGATATTGCTGAAGCTAAGGAAGCCGATAAGTTGTTTGTGAGACATGGAGTGGACCGTGAAGTTCTAAAGCAAAGAATCGGTGCTGCATTGAAAAGAAAGAAACAGATTTCCTTACCGGAAGTTATAGAAGAAAACGGAGGACTTGAGAAGGGATTGTCGGAACTGTTTGGATACATCAGTGCGATACGTGGATTCAGACATAATATTAATCCGGACAAGACAACAACGGTTGAGTTTAATAAGGAACTTCGAAAGTCTATAGTAATACCTGAGATTATAATTTTGAAATAAGTGTTCGAATTTATTATTCGAATTAATATATTTGAAATCGGATTAATATATTTGATATAAAGTATTTGAAATGATATTAGATTCTATTATAGCCCCATACGGACGTACAGTGGTAAGATTGCTTAAATCGCCAGTAGAAAGTACCGATACAAGTGCGTGGGAGGATATTCTTAATTATCAGTCGGAAATTCAGAAATATCTTTCCCAAATTGGTTTGGAACTGATTGTAAAACGTGATGAGGGGTTTGCATATATAAAGCAGATTGTGGATGATGAAGGTAAAACCACCGGACTTATTCCTCGTCAGCAGTTGGGCTTTGAGGTATCTGTAATTCTTATAATATTGAGACAGATGCTTGAAGAATTCGACAGTAATATTGATGAGCTTTATGCTACAGAACGGTTTGTAAGTGCCGATGAACTTAAGGAACGCATAGAGATGTTTTTGCCCGAGAGATTCAACAGGGTTAAGCTGCTGAATGAAATAGATACATATATAAACCGAATAGTTGGGCTTGGATATCTTAAGTTAGTCAAGCGTGATAATGTCAATACTTATCAGATTCACCGAATAATAAAGGAGAAAGTCACACTCGACAAGTTGGTTGAATTCAAGACAAAGTTGCAGGAATTTATGGCTAATGAAAACGGTGAATCTGAGAATGCTGATGAATATAAAGATGAAATTCATGATGCTGATGATCCCATGAAAAGTATTGATATTCAGAAAACAAGTAGCGCCCAAGTAATAGATGAAATTAACAATTTAAATCAGAAAGAAGATGTTGAGTCTGTTTAGTACCGGTTCCGATACATCGGGATTCCGTTTACAATATATGGAGATATATAACTGGGGTACCTTTCACGAGAAAATATTCCGTATGGAACCTCAGGTTAACAATGCCTTGCTTACCGGTGCAAATGCTTCAGGTAAGAGTACTATTATTGATGCATTGCTCACATTAATGGTGCCAGCCAAGAAGGACAGGTTCTATAATCAGTCTTCAGGTGTGGAGAAGAAGGGTAACCGTACTGAGGAAACATACGTACTCGGTCATTATGGTAATATTCAGCGTGAAGGTGATAAAGGTACTACTACACAGGCCTTGCGAGACCAAAGTGCCTATTCTGTGCTTTTAGCTACTTTTACAAATACCGACCAGCGCACTGTAACTATATTTCAGGTGAGATGGTTTTCAGGTGGTGAATTGCGCAGGACATTCGGACTGGCTCATTGTGCTTTAGAAATACAGCGCGATTTTCAACCGTTCGACGGAAAGGGTATGTGGCGCCGCAGACTTGAGAGCTCGTATAGAGCATCAAGAAGCATGGTAGAATTTTTCGATGGTCCTGTGGGGTATGCTGACCGCATGACGCAGTTATTTGGTATGCGTTCTGTAAAGGCATTAGGATTATTTAACCAGATTGTGGGTGTTAAGGTGCTCGATGATCTTGATGATTTTATCCGTACCAATATGCTTGAGGAACATAATGCCGAATCGCAGTATATCATGCTTAAGGATAGTTTCAAGACTCTTATGGATGCGAAAATCAATATTGAAAAGGCTCGTGAACAGATAAACATGCTGACTCCTATTGCCGGTTACGCAGAGAAGATAAAGGATACTGCGGAAAGAATAAAGCAGTTGGGAGTTGACCGTGAAACAGCCGAATATTGGTTTGCAAGGAAAACCATTGAACTTGGAAAGGAACGTATCGAGTCTTCGCATATTGAAATGAAGCAACTCAAAAAAGAAGAAGAAAAACTTCGTCAGGATGAAGAAAGACTGAAGTCTGATGAACGTTCCATAGCTCTTTCTATTGAAAATGATGAGGTAGGCCGGCAGATTAAGGAAGTGGAACAGGAAATACACCGTCTGGAAGAGTTGCGTGATGAACGTACCCGGAGAATGGATGAGTATAACAAAATCGCTTCACAACTTTCTCTTGTGTCTGATCCTCAACTTGATACATTCTTGAAACAGAGGGAAGAAACTTCTGCACAACTGGAGCGCCTGAATGACGAAATCGAACTTAGAATACGTGAGTCTGTTTCATTGGAAAATGAAAAGAAAGAAATTGGCGCACAGATAGAAGAACATATATCTACTATAGAGTCTTTAAAGAAGAATAAGAATAATATACCCGTAAGAGAGTCTGAAATCAGGGATATGATACTTGAGCATACCGGAGCTACAAAGGATGAAATTCCTTTTATCGGTGAGCTTATCAGAGTAAATTCCGATCATCAGGAATGGGAAGGAGCGATAGAAAAGATTTTACATAATTTCGCTCTTCATCTTCTTGTGCCTGAGAAATATTACCATGATGTAAATAAGTTTATAAATAATACCGACCTTAAGGGAAGAATAACTTATTACCGTTATCTTACATATAACTCCCTTGCAGGTATGGAACAGTTTGCCGATACAGACAATCGTGTGCTTGATAAAATTGAGATTCGTCCTGATTCGGTTTATGAGGAATGGATAAGAGATACTATATTCGACAGGTATAATTATACTTGTGTGGAGTCTCTTGAGGAGTTTGAATCACTGTCAGAAAAGGCTGTAACAAGAGAAGGACTTGTTAAGTTCTCAAATGAGCGTCATGAGAAAGACGACCGTGCTCATGTAGTGCGCAGAGAAAATTTTATCTTAGGATGGGATAACCAGGAAAAGATTTCCCTTCTCCAACAGGAGATTAGATCTCTCCAACAGAAGGATATAGAGGTAATGTCCCGTCTAAATGAGATTGGGGCAGAGAAACAGAAGGTTCAGAATGTTTATAATCTCAGCAAGACTTTGGTGGACTCATTTTCGGATTATGACTCACTCAACTGGAAGGAATATGCTACCAGATTACAAGATAAGTTGGCTTATAAATCCGAACTGGAACAGAACAATAATACAATTCATGCTCTTCAGAAACAGCTTGAGCAGGTTAGAGGTGCTCTTCAGAAGATTTCTAAGGAAGAGATATCTCATAAACTGAAACAGATTTTTGCTGTAGAGCGTAAGGTTGAAGACACTCAATTGGATATTGAAGCTTGCCAGAAACAAATAAGTTCCATGCGTTCCGTATTGTTGTCCGATTTCGAGAAGGCTTACGAGGAACTTAAGGATTGTACGTACGATAAACTGAAAAATGAATATGCTTCTTTTATTGGAAAAAACGACCGTGAACGTGGTAAACTTGCCAATAAGAAGCGTGAGTTCGAGGATAAGGCAAAAGATCTTATACGCGATTTCAAACATCCTTCTGAATATATAACAGATAAGTTTAAGGATTGGCGTTCGGATGTCGATTCTCTTCCAGATTCCGATCATATAGAACTTATAGGTGAATATCAGAATCTTTTGGCAAAGCTTCAGAAAGAGAATCTTCCTAAGTATGAGAAGCAGTTTGATAATTATCTTCAGAAAACTCTGACCGATAAGGTTGGTGAGTTCCGTATGTTCTTTATGCACTGGAAAGATGCCATTGACGATAATATCAAGATGCTAAATGAGTCGCTTCAGGGAATAGACTACAGACGTAATCCTGTTACCTATATTCAGCTTGTCACTCAGAAAAGAGTAAACGAGGAAGTAAAGGAATTTCGCAGAATGATGGATGAGGCTATGCCGGATATGCAGCAGATAAACTCGTCGGTTGATGGCCGTAAGATACACTTCCGTGATCATATAGAACCGTTTATGACAAGACTTCAGGACGAGGAATGGCGAAACAGAGTAATGGATGTCCGTTCCTGGTTTACATACAAGGCAGAGGAATTCAACCGTGAAACTGGATTGAAGGAAACTACATACGAAAATATGGGACATTTGTCTGGAGGTGAGAAAGCACAGCTTACTTATACTATATTGGGTTCTGCCATAGCCTATCAGTTTGGTCTAACAAAAAGTGGAATGCAGGAAAACTCTTTCCGCTTTATTGCTATTGATGAGGCTTTCAAGGCACAGGATGAGGATAAGGCACGTTATCTTATTAACCTTTGCAAACAGCTTCATCTGCAGTTGTTGGTGGTAACTCCCAACGATAATATTCATATAGTGGAGAATGATATTTCTTTTGTATATTTTGTTGAACGAAAGGAGGAGAAAACATCATGGCTTTACAGTATGTCTATAGAGCAGTGGCAGGCGGAGAAGAATCCAGGAAGTTTGTTCTGATTTCAAACATTAATTTTAAACATAAAAATAATGCCTTATGGAAATTACACATGATGAATCAAAAAAACAGTTTAAAGTAGTTGTAGACGGTTATACTGCATATGTATCATATCAGTTGACTGGAGATGGTGGACTTGATATCCGTCATACTATAGTACCTGAGGAAATCGGTGGGCGTGGGATTGCTTCGGCTTTGGTTAAGGCTGCATATGATTATGCCCGCTGCAAATGCCTCAGACCGGTGGCTACATGCGCTTATGCAGTTGTCTGGTTGCAGAGACATCCTGAATATCAGGGTGAGGTAAGTTGTGATTATGGAGGCAACGGAACATGTGCGTTATAGTAAAATGTATAATATTATAAAGCATATATTGTTATCTGATTATTAATATAGTTTGTTACA
The DNA here is from genome assembly GCA_034094155.1 of Phocaeicola sp. GTDB lineage: Bacteria > Bacteroidota > Bacteroidia > Bacteroidales > Bacteroidaceae > Phocaeicola. The sequence goes on along the minus strand of JAXEBI010000055.1, from coordinate 2,114 downwards.
ATACTCTATTTCTGCATTAATCCCGTTTAATTGTTGTGTTATGATAAATATTAACAAAATTCCAGATGTACATATAACAAGGATGACAGACTCTGAATATTTTAAAGGTCTTGAAATTCATTATTTTTATTATGATACACCTATTGGGATGATACTTGTCTCATCTACAAATAAAGGTATATGCAGTATAGAGTTTGCTGATGACATGAATTTTGCATACCTGTCGTTAAAGTCACGTTTTCCGGAAGCTGTGATAATGGAAAAGGAAGAAAATATTCATAAATCTGTATTCCTTGCGTTTGGTATGCAAAATTCATTTATATCAGGGTTGTCATGCATTCAATTTGCACAACATGAAATAAAGAGTATTTTCCTTCATCTTAGAGGTACAGATTTTCAGCTTGAGGTCTGGAAGGCCTTGTTAAATATACCTTTTGGTGAATTGGTTACTTATAATGATATAGCTAAATTGGTAGGTAAGCCTGGTGCTTGTAGGGCTGTAGGGACAGCCATAGGAAAGAATCCTGTTTCTTTTGTTATTCCTTGTCATAGAGTTATACGTAAAGATGGCAATATTGGAGGGTATTATTGGGGAACCGAGAAAAAAAAGAAAATATTGGAATGGGAAAAAAGTGAAATGTTAAGGTTGTGATTTGCATATATTTTAGTTCTTTTTTTGTTGCTTTAAGACGGTATACATTGAGAAATTATTTCTTATGGTTTTGTATGTGCTATAAATTGTCAGTAATGCTCTAAAATAATTCAATAAGAAATAACTTGATTACAAACTGTTTGATATAAATCAAAAATATAGTCGTTTTGGCAAAATAATCGAATATTTTCTTTCTATTGAAATTTCATTCACTACATTTGCATCACAACGGATGAAATAATATTCAAAATATTCAAGATCAATTTTATATATAATTTATTATTGGGTAATTAATTTCAATTTAAGCATTAATCAATTTTAATTGCATCATTTAAATTCATTATAAGTTTCATTACTTATTCCCATTGCTTATAATTTTCATCATTTACATATTAAATTCTATCCAATTAGGGTTTATTTAAATTCAATTCGTTTATATTCCAATTATAAATTTCTGCTAATCAATAGTTTCTGTATTTAAATTATACAATAATACAGACTTTCTCTATTATTTTATTTTTGTTATACACAAAATTTTCAGGTATTAGTTTTTTTAAAATTTCATGTAAGATGAAAAAGGTTGAAAGATTTTTCAGGAAAATCAAGCAGAACATAGAATGGAGTTCTGTTGTTATCTATGGTCAGAACGACCAGGATGTATGTGAAAATGGAATACTATTTGAGAGGTATTTCAAGTTTTGAATTTAATTAACCATTTTAAGGCTGTCCATCTGAGTTATTGATGTGACAGCCTTTCTTTTGAGTTTAGCTTACGTTTTATGTTTAGTTTTTTTTGTTCAATCATGTTTTCAAATCTGTATAAAACTATGTGGACTATAGCTTTTTTTCGCTATATTTGCTCATTGATATAGTTTTTATAATTTTTATATCATAGTGTCTGACTAAAATATAATTTTATAATCGAAATTTCAAATTTATGGCTAACGACAAATATATCCGGTTTGATTGGGCTATGAAGCGCATGCTTCGCGATAAGGCTAATTTTGTTGTTCTCGAAGGACTTCTTACTGTGCTATTTGAACGTAAGATAACCATTTTAGAGATTTTGGAGAGTGAAAGTAATCAGTTGTCTGCCGACGATAAGTTTAATCGCGTTGATATCAAGGCTAAGGAAGAAAATGGTGATATTATAATTGTAGAGGTGCAGAATACTCGTGAACTTTATTATCTTGAGCGTGTTTTTTACGGAACATCAAAAGCTATTACTGAGCATATTTCTTTGGGAAAATCGTATCAGGAGGTAAAGAAGATTTATTCAATTAGTATTCTGTATTTCGATATTGGAAAGGGTAGTGACTATTTATATCATGAGCTATAATAAGAAAACTGAATATGGTTAAAGATATTTAGCATATTTATACGTTTACTATCGGAAAAATATGATTTATGCAGAGATATGTTTTTGTAGCTTCTGCGGCTTTTCAGAAACAAATCCATCCAC
>JAXEBI010000054.1:0-19737 GCA_034094155.1 Phocaeicola sp. | reverse complement strand
ATGAGCTATCCGGTTTTGGATGTAAAGAAGTGGGGACTGAACATGATATACAATCTTAAGGATTAATGAAACATCGGCCTTATTCCACTTCCTGATGTTGTAAGTTTATACAAAATTATAATTATAAATTAATATACAATGGAACAACTAATTTTGTAGGTGTTCATACCGGTGATTCCCTTCAGGTTACAACAAAAGAGGCTGATGCTATTATTCGCAAAATGCCTTTTGAGATATTTCCCGAGTATTATTTAATTCGTGTCAATGAATTTAACAGCGTAGCTAAAACTCCTCTTGAAGAGTGGATAAAATATCTTAAAACAGGTGAAATTCAGTCTGATACTAAGGCTCCAGGTTTATTGGAGGCAAGAGAGAAACTTATATATTATAATATGTCTGATGCAGAGAAACACGAATATGATGAGCATATAAATGCGCTGATGATTCAAAATGATGTATTGGATACTGCACGTCTTGAAGGACATATTGAGGGTCGTGCTGAAGGCCGCGCAGAGGGTCGTGCAGAGGGTCGTGCTGAAGGCCGTGAGGAAGGGCTTAAAGAAGGTCGTGCTGAAGGATTAGAGCAAGGTCGTCTTCAAGAACGTCTTGAATTGGCACGAAAGTTCAAAGCCTCCGGTATACCTGTAGAGTTAATAGCGATGAATACAGGTCTTAGTGAAGAAGAAATTTCTGCTCTATAGTGTTTAGTTTCGATTATAAGTAATTTGTCAATAAAAAAGGGTAATATCAAAATAGAACGATGAATTTTGATATTACCCTTTTTTATTAGATATTACTTTTATATGAATTTATCCTTTATGTGTAACCCTGCATAAAAGATAAACCAAGTTATTTCCAATCTTCCCTTTTCTTCATGAAAAATATCCATCTTAGAATTGAAGCCGGTATGGTGTGACTGAAAGAATTAACCTCGTCTGCACGTTCATCGATATTTTCAAGTAATGGTTCCGCATCCTTTTCAGTTATGATACCATTATTTATCATTTGCCTTACTGTGCGTTTTTCGTTGCTAAGTAACATACGTATTGATTTTAGTGTAAGAGCATGACCGTATGCTTTAGGATAATCTTCTGCCAAAGTTCTAATTACCTCATCCATTCTTGTAATGTTATTTTCAACTTCTTTTTTCAGTACTACAAGTACTGATTTTTGTTCATCGGTAATAAGATTTGATGAATAAAGTTCTTCAATAAGCTTTAAGTTTTCTTTCTGCAGGATTATAAATCCTCGTCCTAAGTCGTACACCACAGTGATGCGTTCACGAAAATAGAAACTAATCCAGTTATGAAGTATCTTGTTTTTCCTAAGAGCATTGATAGTGTTACTTCTGCTGCAGAAATCAAATATGGAGTTTCTGAAATCTAATGAGAACTTTCCGTCGTGATCGTAAAGTTCATCAAGTGAGTTCATCAGTCTTCTGAATGCAGATTCCGAAATAATACCTTCCTCATAAATACTTTTACATGTAGCTTTTTCTTTGTCGAGAACTCGAAGTCGGAGTACCGATTTTACATCTTTTTCTTTTGGCGCGGCTGTAGGTTCTACAGGTTTCTGTACCATATAGTGCTCTACTTTGTTCCAATTGGCGTTTTTAAGATGCTCTCTCATCTGGAGCTTATCAAAATATTTTTCGGAGTTCTCGCGTATATATTGATGAATTCTGTATTCCAGTTGTACACGTGCCGAAGAAGTACTGATAAGTCCCATTTTGTTAAGAAGCCATCTCATAGTTGTGGCATTAATACTCAGTGTGAGTGTTACAATACCTGCGGTAAAGAACAGAATCTGATTTCGGATATCTTCTGGAATTGACTCAGTGTACGAAACCATCAAAGCAAGTGTCATGGCAAGTGCACCTCTCAGACCTCCCCATGTCAGGATTACTGATTCGCGTTTTGAAAGTCCGTATCCCATTTTTTTCATGATAGGGTATAGAAGCGAAATCATTGCAAACCTGAATAAGTTGAGGAAGATATATATTACTATGAGCATACCCAATTGTCCCCAGCTGAATGTTACTTTTTCTGCAATAACAAGGCCAACTATTATAAAAATCAGAGTATTTGCTATATAGGTTGCCAGTTCCCAGAAATGTTCCATAAAATGGTTTACTTGAGGCTTTAATCTTGGCTTTCCTACATATGTAACTGTAAGTCCGAATGCCACAAGTGCTATCACACCGGATACTCCAAGATAGAACTGTGAAATGATAAATGTTACGTATGCCGATATAATTATAGCACTATTCTGAATCATTTCTTCGGAATTGACTCTCGTAATAAACCATATAACAACTCTTGCAAGGAAATATCCCAACACTGTGCTTACACTTACCACCTTTATAAATTCAACTATAGGCGAACTGTCTGACCCACCTGTAGCTGCATAAGCTCCGAAAAACAACATGAAGCATACGATACCTGTTCCGTCGTTTAGGAGTGATTCGGCATCAACAAGTGTGGAAAAGCGCTTGCTGGTTTTCAGCTCGTGAAGAAGGGCTACCACTGCAACGGGGTCTGTTGCGCTGATAAGTGCTCCAAACATGAGAGCAAATGTCCATGACCATGACTCATATCCTGGTATGAACATGCCTATTGCTACCATAAGCAAGCCTGTAAGCAACATACATATCACTAATCCTGGAGCTGCAAGTATGGTTGCATTGGCCAGTGTCTTCTTGAAAATATGCATATTCAGTTCGTATGCAGCATCGAATATGAGAATTGGAAGAAAAAGGTACAATATCAGGTCCGGATTTATGTTGGCTACACTGTCGAGTGCTTCCGACAATTGAGGCATTGACTGAAAAACTTCGGCACGGTTTAATATACCGGCTATCAGTCCGATACCGAATAATCCTACAGTATAAGGGAAACGACTATGCTTAAGCATAGATTTCAGTAGTGCTCCTATAACCAGACCGGCTATTGTGAGCAGAATGGGCTGCATGAATGCAAATTCTTCCATGTTTCTATCTTTGTTTTTTAGTTTATAAATAAATTTTGGTATTTCCAGTTTTCTTATTAAAACTTGTTACCTGATATAATAACCTATAAAAACAAAGATAAATATAATTTAATTTAAAGACAATGATTTTGCAAGCTTTTTGGCGTTTACCCTGTCAGGTTTCCCTGTCTCTGTTAATGGGAGATTGTCTGTATATATTATATTTTTGGGCCTCCAGAATTTAGGAAGTGTTGATATTGCTTCAATAATTTTATTTTCCTTTTGTTTCTTATTTTCTGTTTGGCATTTTTCTGAGTCAATACTGATATTTTTATAATCAGTTCCGTCGAAATTTATATTTTTGTTTTCCAGTAGAAGGATGATACGTTCACCGAATTTTTCATCGGGTACAGAAGTAATCATGAATTTTAAATCAGGCATTGTTTTCTTTAGCTCTTCTTCTACCTTTTCTATTTGTACTTTTACTCCTCCGGTATTGATAATATTGTCTTTTCTTCCAGTTATGGTAAATTGTCCGAAGCTGTTGAACTCAACAATATCGTTGGTATACAATTTCTCTTTACTTACCAGTGGGGCATCAATAATCAAAGCACCTTCTTCGCTACTGCTAAGCTTTACATATTCGAAAGGAGTATACCATTTAGAAGCTTTTTCCCCGCTAATACGCCTTAAAGCAATGTGTGATAAAGTTTCTGTCATTCCGTATGTACTCCACACAGAATTTGGGAATTTACTGAGCTGTAAAGACAGATTTTCGTCTATTGCTCCACCACCTATAATCAGGTTCTTAATTTGTGACAGTTTTTCTTTATCTTCTTCATTTTGAAGGGAATTGAATACCTGCATAGGAATCATGGCCGCAAATTCTGGTATAATATTGATATTCTGCATGGGACGTCCGCATGGAACTACTGGAATTATATCAAGTCCGGCAACAAGCGATCTTACAACTACCATCTTGCCTGCTATATACTTCATGGGCATACAGAGCAAAGCTTTGTCACTTTTCTTCAGTCCTAAAAATGATAAGGTCATAACCGCACTATTTATCATTCTTTGTTTTTCAACCCAAAGTTCTTTTGGTGTTCCTGTAGACCCGGAAGTGTGAACCTTCACTAATGGAGAATCATTGAACCATTCTTCAAGGAATGCGGCTAAAGAACAGTGAAAACTGTCTTCACCGTATTCTTTTATATAATATTGCATTAATCCCGGTATATTCTCTTTCCTATATTCCTTGCCTTCAATGAGAATATATTGTTTTTTTATGTCTATTGTAAAATTTTTGTAAATATTTTTGTTTGTAATATTGCAATCTGTAAAGGGCTGGGTATTGCTGCCGGTATTCAATTCATCCATAATGATACTGGTAAGTTATAGTTTTGTTATAGTTGTTATTTGTTATTTGGTATAATCAGGCATGTTGCCGGATTTTGCAGTTAACATTTAGATATGATTTGTATTCTTATAATCATAATTGTCATATTTCAAGCCAAGATTCCAAGTCAGGATTCGGTTGTTCAGGATCAAACCACAGACAGTCTCCTTTAATATTTAATGGATAGTCAATATTGTCGGTAAACAGAAGTCCGGTGCCCAATCCTTGAGGCATATCAGGATTTAGAGTAGCGCACCATTGGGCTATTGCATTAAGTCCTATATTCGATTCGAGAGCCGATGTTACCCATGAACCAATGCCTCTTTCCTTGGCAAGTTTTATCCATTCTTCCGAGCCATGAATACCACCATGCAATGAAGGCTTAAGAATTATGTATTGTGGTGAAATAGTTTCCAAAAGTTCGGTTTTCCTTGAAGTTTCATTAATTCCTATAAGTTCTTCATCAAGTGCAATAGGTAATGGTGTAGAAGCACAAAGTTTAGCCATTTCATTCCATTGGCCAGCTTTAATTGGTTGTTCTATTGAATGAAGTCCGTATTTGGATAGTGCGTCAAGTTTATACGGAGCATCCTGTGGAGAAAATGCCCCATTTGCGTCTACCCTCAGTTCTATATCTTTTTCCGAGAAATGTTTTCTGATGTGTTTTATAAGTTCCATTTCTCTTTCGAAATCTATGGCACCAATCTTAAGCTTAATACATCTGAATCCGGCTTTCATCTTTTCTTCTATTCTGCCGAACATCTCTTCAAAGTTTCCCATCCATATCAGACCATTTATAGGAATTCCAGATTCTCCCTTGCTGAAAGTTGTGTCCCAAAGTCTTATACCGGAAGTAAACTCTTTTTTCCCGGAATTCTCTTTATCGCATATATAGGATGATGAAATAAGGCTTCTGAAAGCAGTCTCAAGTCCGAATAAAATAGAAGGGTAGTTTATTCCTACTATTGAAGTAAGTTTTTCTGTTATTTCTTCATAAGAGTTGTATTTTGAAGATTCGGATACTACCTTGTTACATATATTTTCCAGAACTTTTTTATAGTCGGGTAAATCATCACAACTTAATGCCGGCAGTGGTGCACATTCTCCTGTACCATGATATCCTTTTTCATTATCTTTAATGTTAATATACCAGACATTACGTGTGGTGTACACTCCTCTTGAAGTTCCGGCTGGTTGCTTGAAATGAAGGGTCTTAGGTATTATTCTTATTGTTATATTCATTATGATTTAATAATTTTACTGCTGAAAATCAAATAAAAAAATCCGGTATCAGCATTTTAGACTGTACACCGGATTTTATATAATAATCTCTCTATCGTAGCATTATCATTATACTGAACTTTAGAACATTATTACGGATTACGAATAATCAATAACGGATAATTAATTACTGATAATCAATTGATAATCAATTGCTGATAATTAATTACTGATAATGAATATAATGCTACAAATAACGTCTGTATTTCAAGACAAATCATGCTATAAAAAAGTCATATAACTTTGTTATGGCATTTTAGGGAATTTGCTCCAATCCGGTTTACGTTTTTCAAGAAAAGCTCTACCGCCTTCCTGTGCCTCTTCTGTCATGTAATATAGCATAGTAGCATCACCGGCCAATTCCTGTATTCCGGCTTGTCCGTCGAGTTCTGCATTTAGTCCGGCTTTTATCATTCTAAGAGCCAACGGACTGTGCTGCATCATTGTTTCTGCCCACTCTACAACTTCGTCTTCCAGACGGTCGAAAGGAACGACTTTGTTTACCAGTCCCATTTCGAGTGCCTCCTGGGCTGAATACTGACGGCACAAGAACCATATTTCTCGTGCTTTTTTCTGTCCTACTACACGTGCAAGGTATGAAGAACCAAAACCTGCATCAAAACTGCCTACACGTGGACCTGTCTGACCGAATATCGCGTTTTCCGAAGCGATACTAAGGTCGCATACCACATGAAGTACATGTCCGCCTCCAATGGCATATCCGTTGACCATTGCAATTACAGGCTTTGGAATTGAACGTATCTGTTTCTGTACATCGAGTACATTAAGACGTGGTACTCCGTCTGTGCCTATATATCCTCCGTGTCCTTTAACGTTCATGTCGCCACCGGAGCAAAAAGCCTTGTCGCCTGCACCTGTCAGCACTACTACGTTAATGTCCTGACATTCACGGCATATTAAGAGTGCATCGCTAATTTCAGATGTAGTTGTTGGTGTAAAGGCATTTCTGTATCTTGGACGATTTATAGTTATCTTGGCAATTCCGTTATAGAAATCGAAAAGAATATCCTGATACTCTTTTATGGTTTTCCATTCTCTTTTTTCCATATAGTATAGTTTAAATTAGTGAATACTCTGAATCTTTAATTTTTGAGATTATGGTAATATTCTTTAAGCAGTTCAATGTCTTTCTCTTTGTCTGTAAATACCTCCAGCAAAATTGGTCGTGCAGTGATAGAAGGTTGCAGGAAGTATTTTACTGCTTCATCGAGTTCATCCTCGTTATGTGCAGACAGATATTCCATTCCTCTGTCTACTGCCCAGGCCTTTGCCGATGAAGCATGAGTAGCTGTAACAAACCGGCGAGCATTTTCATGAAGTTCCAGACCCGGAAGCGCGTGGAATATTTCTCCTCCGCTGTTGTTAAGAAGAAGGATTCTTATATTGCTTCCATAGTTATTGTTCCAGAGAGCATTCATGTCGTAAAAGAAACTCAGGTCGCCTATAAGAATGAAATTAAGCTTTTCTGAAGCCGTTGCATATCCGATGGCTGTTGATAGTGAGCCTTCTATACCGTTGGTGCCTCTATTCGACAGAATCTCTACTTCCTGTGGAACATCAAATAACTGAGCATATCTTACTGTAGAACTGTTGGCCAGATGCAGAGAACAAGGAGTAGGGAGTCCGTTTATAACCTTACCTATAGCACACATTTCGGAGTACTTGAATTCTGCTTTTGGTACTGCTTTTGACAAAGTTTCCCATTGGCGCGGATAATCCGGGGTACGGTTTTCCATTCTTGATGAAATCTTCTCAAGAAATTCGAATGGGTCCATTTCTATTATAGTGGTAAGTGAGCCATATAAATCCACTACTTCACCGTCTGGTGATACATGCCAGTGTTCAACAGGCTGATGGCGTCGTAGAAATTTCTTTAACCGTTTTGATATGATATGTCCTCCGTAAGTAATGAGCAGTTCAGGACGCATTTTTTGCTGAGTCTCGAAATTCATCGAGCATAATAAAGGTTCAATGTTCTTTATTGGAAGTCCCGGGATGGTACGGTTGCTGATATTTTCGGTGAACCATGCAAAATGCTTGTATAGTGATTTAGTATATCTTTTATCGAAAAGATATATAAGGTTCATTTGACCTACCACCATCATTCTGCGCTGATACTTGTTGAGTCTTTCTATGAGCGGTTCGTAGTCTTTGTCATAAACGTTTAGTCCCTGATATCTTGTTATAACCCTCACTTCCGGCAGTTCGTTTACCGGCAGCAGGAAGAAAGGTTCGCTTATAGGAACATTAATATGAACCGGACCTTTTCCGTGATGGTTAAGTTCAAGTAGGGCTTCGTTTATTAATCTGTTGCAGTACCATTCGTCTTCATCGGAAGTTATTTCAGGAAGGTTTACAGATTTCTTTACCAACTGTCCGAAAACTCCAGGCTGAGGCAAAGTCTGTCCGTCCATTTGTCCGATCCACGCTCCAGGTCTGTCGGCTGATATGACAACCAGCGGAACCTGCTGGTAGAATGCTTCTGCCACTGCGGGATGCAGATTAAGAAGTGCAGTTCCCGAAGTACAACATACAGCAGCTGGAGAACCACCGTGTAGAGCAAGTCCGAGAGCAAAGAATCCGGCGCTGCGTTCATCTGTTACCGGGTAACATGTAAAATCTGGAATATTAGCCAATGTTTGTACTATTGGTATATTTCTGCTACCTGGACATAAAACAATCTTCTTGATGTTGTGTGCACGTAAAAGTGCTACAAGTTGTAATATATTTTTTTTGTCAGTGTACATATTTGTTATATTAGGCTTATATTAAGTTTTATAATAAGGCTTACAGAATCCGGAATTCAGTGAAGCAATACTTGTTTCCCGATAATAAATTCTGATATCGAATTCTGATAATAAATCACGGTGACAACTTATGAATAAATTCTGCTAACGGATATTACCTGTTCACAGTTTCAAGGCATTTCCTCATTGTATTCATCTTATGTTGTGTTTCTTCCCATTCCGAATTTGCCTCAGAAGATGGAAGAATACCTCCACCTGCAAAAAGAGTAGCCGTATTTCCGGATATATTCATACATCTCAGATTAACATACAGATTTGTAATACCGTCTGGATTGAGCCAGCCTATAATGCCAGAATAATATTTTCTGTTGTACCCTTCGTTCTCAAGAATAAAATTGTAAGCTTCAGTTTTAGGAAGTCCGCATACTGCAGGTGTAGGATGCAGAGCATCAAGCAAGTCACCTAATATGGAGGTGTTTTTTAGAGTAAACTGGAAATCTGTCTTAAGGTGAACCAGTTGCCCGGCTCTTGCGGTATAAGGACCTTTTGCAGTAGCTTTATTGCTGAATTTCTTTATAACCTTATATATGTATTCACTTACAATAGCTTGTTCCTCTTTATCCTTTTTATGCCATTCTGTTGGCATATTTTCACCTTGCATAGGCATGGTACCGGCCAGTGCTACGGTATTCCAGTTCGATGCCTGTCCGCTTAATATTATTTCGGGAGTACTTCCGAGCCATGTACCAGAAACAGGGGTATGGCATAAGGAAATCATCATGCGTGGATAGTTATTGGCTGCGGCTATAAACGCATCCAGACATGAAAAGTTTTCTTCTATTTCAGTTTGTGCGCATCTCGAGAGCACGAGTTTTCTGAATTCTTTCTTTTTCAGAGGATTTATAAATTTCCCGAAAGTTTCAATATACTTAGCTTTCAAATCCGGTTCAGAGACATTTTCAGAATCATCACAGTGTGCAGTGTTATATGTTGTATTATGTGAAGTCTCAGATACGATACCGGTATCAGGAATATTTTTTCTGAAGTTATCGAGTGCAGATGCTATATTATCCCAACCCACTTCATTTATGTCGGGTCTTATAATAAGTCCGGGCTGTTCTTGGGTTATGTTAAATGGAATAATAACGAATCCTTTTTTATCGTTCAGCATTCCAAGACTGTTGACTGACTCAGGATATTCCCCGTCTGTCTGCATAACAAAAACAGGTTCGTCAGTCCATGGTAGTCTGTACAGGGCAAAACTGTAGTTGCTCTGTGTAAGTTCGTCTATTAGCTTATGTATTATCGGTTCTGGTTTGTTCATGAGCGTTTCTTGACTATTTGATTTACAATTCGTGCTGTAGATATAAGTTTGCCTTCGGGGGTGGTAATGTCAACATTCCATAAGTGTGTTGTTCTGCCTCTATGTATAAGTTTGCCTTCAGCAATTACGTAAGCTCCATTTTCCACACGTACCATTCCTAAATGGCTTGCGCTGACTTGTATGCCACATGGCATTTCATTATCCGAACAGAGTGGAACAGATCCGTGTCCGGCAACTATTTCTGCCAGAGCAAGTGAGGCTCCACCGTTAAGTATACCAAAAGGCTGGCTGGTTCTATGGTCTACCGGCATTGTTGCCTTTACTTTACCTTCTTCTACAGATATAAATTCAATACCCAATATTTCACCCATTGAATTGGACAAATCGGGCAGCTTGTTTGTAGAGTTTTCGCTCGTTTGCATATTATCTCACATTAATGTACTTGCAAATATACATTTTATCGGTGAACAATGAGTAATAGGCAAACAAATTAATTTAATATGCATATAATATTCCTTTTTTATTTGCCCTATTTTGAAAATAAAGACCAGATAATATTCAGAAATTATCATTTGTTAATTTTCATGTCGATAATGAAGACTATTTTTGCACAGCAAAAAAATAATTACAGTTTTGCCGGCATGAAGTTGTTTATCGTAAAAAACGATGTTTAAATGTAAAATTATTAAGTTTTATGAAGGATAGTATAGATTTCGGGAAAATGAATATTCCGCAACTGTTTGTTAAATTACTGGTACCTACAGTATTGGGTATGGTATTTTCTGCCATTTTTATTATAACAGACGGTATTTTTGTCGGCAAGGGTATAGGTAGTGATGCCCTGGCCGCAGTAAATATCACAGCTCCCTTGTTTCTGATAAACACAGGTGTGGCTTTGATGTTTGGAATAGGTGCGTCTGTTGTTGCATCAATTCACTTGTCGCACGGAAAGATCAAGGTTGCACGGATTAATGTTACCCAGGCTATAGTAGTATCGTCTTTATTGCTTATACTGTATGCGCTTTTAATTATGCTGAACATTGAAAAGGTTGCGCTTCTGCTTGGCAGTTCCGAAAGACTTTTGCCTCTTGCTGTAGAGTATATGAACTGGTTTATCCCTTTTCTTGTTTTCAGTGCCCTTCTGAGTTCCGGAATGTTTTTTGTACGTCTCGACGGTTCTCCTAACTATGCAATGTACTGTAATATAGTATCAGCAATAATTAATATTATTCTTGATTACCTTTTTATTTTTGTTTTTAAGTGGGGCATGTTTGGTGCTGCACTTGCCACAAGTTTAGGATATATTATTGGAGCATTAATGATTTTATATTATCTTACCCGTTCTGGCAATGTAATTCATCTTGTGCGTTTTAAACTAAGTAGAAAGAGCTTACAGCTCACAGCAAGGAATGTAGGATATATATGCAGACTTGGAGCCTCTACTTTCTTGTGTGAGGGAGCAATTGCAACAATGATGTTTGTAGGTAATTATGTTTTCATAAGTTACCTCGGAGAAGACGGAGTTGCTGCATACAGCATAGCATGTTATTTTTTCCCTATTATATTTATGGTGTATAATGCCATAGCCCAGTCGGCCCAGCCTATACTAAGCTATAATTTCGGTCAGGGTAATATGGATAGAGTAAAGTCAGCTTTCCGGCTTGCATTATACACTGTTGTCGGGTGTGGATCTATAGTTATACTCCTTACTGTATTGTTTTCTCATCAGATTGTATCATTGTTCATAAGTTCAGAATATCCGGCATATGAACTGGCTGTAAAAGGTCTGCCAATGTTCTCCTACGGATTTGTATTTTTCGGAATAAATATAGTTTCTATAGGCTATTTTCAAAGTGTGGAACACGACCGTCCGGCTATGGCAATAACATTGTTGAGAGGATTCATACTAATACTTATTTGCTTTCTGCTGATGCCGCGTATTTGGGGAGTTCCAGGAATATGGCTTGCTGTTCCATTTTCTGAATTTATTACTTTTTTATTTGTAATAGCTATTTATTTCAGAAGAAAAGTAAGGTGTAAATAGTAAATTATTATCTTTGTGGTACTAAATTTATATATGATAGATTATATTATAAGACAGTAGATGCTATTTTAGAAAATTGTATACCACATAATAATGGAAAAGTTTCTCGAAGCATTCAGAAAGCGATATGATTTAAAGGCTGACGATTGTGTAAAGCTTTTGGAAATAATGACAAGAGTCGAGTATTCTAAAGGTGATTATCTTGTTAGAGAAGGTGAAGTAAATACTTCATACTATATCATAGCCGAAGGAATCTGGCGCGGACATTATCTTAGAAATGGCGAAGAATTATCCCTGTGGTTTGCTTCTTCGGGTGAGTCTTTGTTTTCTACTTTAGGATATGTAGGAAACAAGCCTTCACAGATTTATATTTAAGCTATGACGGACAGTGTGCTATATAAGGTCTCTCGTGCAAGGCTGGAGGATTTTTTCAATTCATCAATACAATATTCCATTATGGGCAGGAAGCTGTGGCAATATGAGTTTCTTGTAGCTGAGGAAAGGATTGTAAGTACCGGGGTACTTTCCCAAGCTAAGGAAAGGTATCTTGACTTACTTGAAAAAGCACCTCATCTTTTGCAGCATGTTCCTCTTAAATATATAGCATCTTATCTGTTTATTACCCCGCAGTCTCTTAGCAGAATAAGAGCAGAGTTGGCTAAAACGGTAAAGGAAAGGATTTAATAATAAAAATGCAGCCTTTGATAATTTTATAAATTGAAGTATTATGATATAATTGGAAATATTCAGTTAAAAATAGGAATAATAGTTTGATATACCTTTTATGACATTTATTTACTAATATAATATATACAGTTACTTATAAAAAAATATTTATGAAAACATCAGTTTTAAGATTTCTGACTTGTGCGTGTATCAGTTCTGCCTTATATGGCATACAACCCTTGAATTCACAAACAGTGGAGTATGTTCCGGCAGAAGAAAATATACAGGCAAGGAAAGAGTTTGCCGACAGTAAGTTAGGTATTTTTTTACATTGGGGAATATACAGTATGTTCGGTCAGGGTGAGTGGTATATGCAAGATGCAGGCATAGACTGTCATGAATATGCCAAAGCTGCTTCGGGTTTTTATCCTTCACGTTTCGATGCCAAAGAGTGGGTATCGGCTTTTAAGGCTGCAGGTGCTAAGTATATATGTATCACTACAAGGCATCATGACGGTTTTTCTATGTTTGATACCAAATATTCTGATTACGATATAGTAGATGCTACTCCGTTTAAAAGAGATGTTATAAAGGAGTTGGCCGAAGAGTGCGGTAAACAAGGATTGAAACTGCATCTTTATTATTCACATCTCGACTGGACAAGGGAAGACTATTATCCTTTGGGGAATACAGGAAGACACACAGGAAGAAAGAACCATGGTAAATGGGAGTCATATTATCAGTTTATGAATAACCAGCTCACTGAGTTACTTACCAATTATGGTCCTATTGGTGCTATATGGTTTGATGGTATGTGGGACCAGCCTGAAGGTTTCGACTGGAAACTTGACGAGCAGTATGCTCTGATTCATAAACTTCAGCCTGGCTGTCTTATAGGAAACAATCATCATAAGAAGCCTAATCCTGGTGAAGACTTCCAGATGTTTGAACGTGATTTGCCTGGAGAAAATAAAGGTGGATTCTCGGCAAACAGTGAAATAGGTAACCTTCCGCTCGAAACTTGTGAAACAATGAATGGTATGTGGGGGTATAGGGTTAAGGACCAGAATTATAAATCGGTTCCTACTTTAATACGCCTTTTGGTTAAGGCTGCTGGTAAAGGGGCAAATCTTCTTATCAACATCGGTCCTCAGCCTAATGGAGAATTGCCAGCCTTGTCTGTCGACAGATTGAAAGGTATGGGTGAATGGATGAATAAATATGGCGAAACGCTATATGGCACCACAGCAGGCGATGTTATGTCGGCAGAATGGGGAACAACTACCAGAAAGGGAAATGTTCTTTATGTTCATATCCTTGCTGACAAGATGCCTGAATTTATTTCTTTACCATTGAAGGATAAAGTTCAGAAAGCGGTGTTGTTCGATACCGGAGAGAAAATAGAAAAGGAAAACATCAAAGGTGGGGTAGTGCTTCATACAAAAGACCTGAAACCTTCTACCGACTGTATTATTACTCTTACTCTCGGTAAAAAATAGATACTTGAATGATTGATTATTATTCACAAAAGTGAAATAATATGTATATAAAAAGGAACGATGTGCATTTTATTGTTGTACATCGCTCTTTTTATATTACTCAATTTATTTAACGTAACCTGTAACCCTGTTTATGAATTCATCTGCATACACTCTTCCTACAGGAATCTCTACAGCCTTATAATACAGAGATAAAGATTTTCTTGTATAGTTTGCAACTTTATGCAGGGGTATTATATACGACTTGTGTACTCTCATGAACTTATCATTAGGCAACATTTCCATAACAGATTTCATACTGGTTTGTGACAATATGGGCTTTTCATCTGTAATATGAACTTTAATATAATTATCCATTGCTTCTATATATTCTATTGAAGCTACTTTTATTTTTACATTTTTATATTCTGCCTTTAGTGTTATTTCCTCATCCGACAGTACTGGCTGAGTACTGAGTCTTTGCAGCTTTTTCATTTGTCTGACTTTTTCTACTGCTTTTTCAAATCTCGAATATGAGAATGGTTTATGAAGGAAGTCTGTCGCATTAAGTTCGAAACCATCTAAAGCAAATTCAGCATATGCAGTAGTAAAAATCAGAAAGGTTCCTGCCGGAAGTTCTTTGGCAACATCTATACCGTTTATGCCACCCATTTCAATGTCGAGAAACACTATGTCGGGTTTTGTGCTTTTTACTTTCTCCAGTCCTGTTACTGGATCTGTAAAAGTTGTAAGTTCTATGTCGTTTGTTCTTTTACAAAACTGTTCTATTATGCTTAGTGCCACAGGCTCATCATCTATTGCTATACATTTCATAATGGTTGGTGAAGATTTATTGTCAGTTGTACTTTAAATTTATTGTTTTTTTCACTCTCTTCCTGTTGAGCTATTATAAGTGAATACTGTTCAGGATAGAGCAGGTCAAGTCGTTTCCGGCAGTTTATTATTCCTATACCCGGATTTTTATTCTCCGGTCTTGGGTTTACTATGTCATTTACTGTTGTCAGTGTCAGCTTTCCGTCACAAATATCTATGCTTATGTCTATATTACTTTCGTAATGTGAGGATGCTCCGTATTTTATGGCATTCTCAACAAATGTAATAAGAATCATAGGTGCTATCTTGGCGTTGTCCGATGAGTTGTCGTTGGTAAATTTATAATTTATTTTTGTTCTTTTTTCATCTATTCTGTTACGCTGAAGGTCTATGTATTGTTTTATGTATTCGGTTTCTTCGTTAATATTTACGTAGTCTTTAGTGGCTCTTGTATACATATATTTCATAAGGTCAATAAACTGTGTAAAAGCTGTTTCGGCTTTTTCTGAATTGGTAATCATCAGTCCGTACAGGGTATTTAGTGTATTGAAAAGGAAATGAGGGTTGATTTGTGCCTTGTAAAGAGCCAGTTCTGCCTTTTTCTTTTCGAATTCTATACTCTGGCGTTCCATAATCTGTTTATGCAATTGAGTAAGAAGTCCTACTGCGATACTGAAACACACCGTTACGAGATACATGAACCACGTAGCTTGTTGGTGAAGCCTGATTTTAGACATATTTGGAATATTGGGATCTCTTCTTATACGGTTCATTATCTTGGGATGATCTCCGCGGAATGGAAATTCCATCTGATATTGGGTTATAAGCCATGTGACAAACAGTGTGAAGATAAGTATTCCTACTGCTATGATTACTCCTTTCTTTGATTTGAAGAATAGAGGAACACTCATTCTTTTTATGCAGAAGTATACGGCATATAACCATGCTATTAATGTTATTACAAACAGGGAATTATTGGCAAGCCATTTGTCTACCGGCAGTAGGGTTATCATTGCCGGCAACAGTATTATACAGAAAAATATGTCTATTCCGTACATTAAAATCTTGCTGTTGTTCATTGTAGTATCTGGTTTATTATTAATAAAAGATTTTTTTGAGAGTGTATTGTTGCATAGTTGTATTCTTGTTGTATCCTATACCGCAAAGATAGTTTTTTAAGCTAATATATCAATATAATATTACACATTCTGTATGCATCAAAACAATACATTTTGCCGTTTACCACTGCAAAAATGTCGTTTGCCACTGCATTGCCACAATGCCGTTTTTAGTGTTTAAACATTCATTAGTTTTGCATCAGAAAACAAAAAATAATTTATATATGAGAGTAATTGTATCAATAGTTCTATTTGTACTGCCGCTGGTTTTGTTTGCACAGGGCAGGGCAACTGTAAGCGGGATTGTAACCGATAAGAATACCGGTGAACCATTGCCGTCGGCTACTGTAAGTATAGCTACTTCGGCCGACAGAGAGTCAAAAAAGTATACATCTACCGACCTTGACGGAAAGTTCGTATTCAATTCTGTCGTAAATGGCAGTTATGTTATAGAAGTAACTTATGTAGGATATAAGGAAGACGAGAAGAAACTTAATGTAACAGACGAGAAAGACAGTTATATAGTTAATTTCAAGTTATCGGAAGATGCCCAGATGCTTGATGAAGTATCAGTACAGGGGCGTGCGACACGTGCAGAACAGAAAGGCGACAGTCTGTTTTACAATGCTGAGGCTTTTAAGGTTATGCAAGGAAGTTCTGCCGAAGACTTGCTTTCCAAAATGCCGGGTATAGTTGTAGAAGGTGGAACTATTCAGGCACAGGGGGAAGATGTAAAGAAAATACTTGTAGACGGAAAAGAATTTTTCGAAGGTGATGTGAATCTTGCCATCAAGAATCTTCCTTCGGATGTTATATCAAGTATTGAAGTTTTTGATAAGAAAAGCGAACAGGCTGAGTTTACCGGTTTCGATGATGGTGAGGAAGTAAAAACCATAAATATCATTACCAAAAACGGCTTTAAGCAGGGTACTTTCGGAGAGGTTTCTGCTGGATATGGTACAGACGACAGATATAAGGTGAACGGAAATATCAACTTCTTTAATGACGACCGCCGAATTTCTGTTCTCGGGATGTCGAATAATGTGAATCAGCAGAATTTCTCTCAGGAAGATCTTGCTGGAGTTATGTCTTCTTCTTCCAAAGGAGGAAGAGGTGGTGGTATGAGAGGCGGTGGAGGAGGACGCCCTGGAGGTGGTGGAAATTCATCCGACTTTATGGTTGGAAGTCTGGGTGGAGTTACCTCAACTAATGGCCTTGGACTGAACTATGTAGACAAATGGGGAGATAAGGTGAATATTACAGGTAGCTATTTCTTCAATCAGTCCGATAACCTCGTACAGCAACAGACAGAAAGAGAGTATTTCGAATCTGTTTTGCCTGGTATGACTTATAATGAATATCAGGAAAATAATATGAAAAACTGGAATCATCGTTTTAATATGAAACTTGACTATCAGATAGATGACAGAAATTCTTTGCAGTTCCGTCCTACACTCAGTTTCCAGAACAATGATAATTTCGGGATTCTTCAGGGACAGAATATGATAGACGGCGCAACAGACAGTGAAACAGAAACCAATACTAATGGTGGTACTAATGCCTATAGTATCGGAGCTGATTTGATTTATCGTCACCGTTTTCTTAAAGAAGGAAGAACTCTGTCGCTTATGCTAAACGGTAAGATGAGTAATACAGAGGGTGATACTTATACAGATTATCTTAACACAGTGAATGCTTTGAGTGGTACTCCGCAGACTGAGGAATACAGCCAGTATAAGAATACATTGAATAATCAGTATAGTTTCCGCTCAAATTTGAGTTATACTGAAAAACTTTCTGATTATATGCAATTGCAGTTGGGTTATAAGCTGTCTTATTCTGACACAGAAGCCGACAAGAAAACATACAACCGCTCTACTGTTACCGATCTGTACGACCAGTTGGATGAAAGTCTTTCGAATGTATATGAATCGGGGTATCTTACACAGGCTGGAAGCATAGGTCTGAGATACAGACAGGGAAAATTCAATGCTATGTTGGGAACTGATGTTCAGTGGTCTACTCTTTCAGGAGATCTGACTTACCCTGTTGCCGACAACATGAAGAACAAGTATTTCTCTGTATTGCCAAACTTTACATTGCGTTATTCATTAGACAGGACAAACTCATTTCAGTTGAGATACAGAAGTTCTTCATCTTCTCCTTCGGTTACAAATCTGCAGAATGTTATAGACAATACTAATCCGCTTTTCCTTACTACTGGTAATCCGGATCTTGACCAGCAGATTTCTCATACTGCCAATTTAAGATATATACGTACTACCAAATCCGGACATACATTCATTGCAATGGTGGGAGGAACAGTGCGTCAGGATTATGTGGCCGACAGTACATTTATTGCAAAAGAAGATATGCAGTTGTCGGAAACAGTAACGTTGAACAAGGGCTCTCAGTTTACAAAACCTGTGAATATGGACGGATACTACAGCCTTCAGTCAATGCTTACTTACGGTTTTCCAGTAGACTTTATAAAGAGTAATGTAAATTTCAGTCTGTCTGCTAATTATTCTAACGTACCTACCATATTTGATGGAGTAAAGAGCAAGACAAACGAACTTAATCTTATCCCTAAGGTTATTATAGGCAGTAATGTCAGCAAGAACCTTGACTTTACTTTGTCTTACTCGGCAGGCATCAATAAAATATTCAGTTCTGTAGATACTTCTACTGGAACCGATTATATTACTCATACTGCAGCTGCCAAATTGGGATGGACATTCTTATGGGGACTTACTTTCAGAAGCACATTCAACTATATTGGTTATACAGGTCTTGATACTGGCAATGAAGATTATTTTCTATGGAATGTTTCTCTTGGAAAGAAGTTTCTTAAGAACAATGCTGCTGAAATAAAGATTGAGGCATTCGATATCTTAAAGCAGAACCAGGCTTTTACTCATAGTGTAGGCAGTAATTATTATGACTACGTAAACAGTAACGTACTTAAGCCTTATGCCATGTTGAGTTTTGTATATACTATACGATGAAGCTTTTTGGTATTGATTATATAATCGAAAAACATATTGTGTCTCATTATAGTGAAACGTGCGTCCCACTATAGTCGTAAGGTCGTCTCATTATAGTCGTATAGCCGTCCCATTATAGTCGTACGCATGTTCCATTATAGTCGTATGTTTTGAATGATAATTCTTTATAATATTCGATATTGAAACTTGGTCATAACCATTAAATGTTATAGACCTATTATTAATAGACTTTTAAATATTATTGAAATGAAAAAGATTTTATTTTTTGCATTAGTTGCATTTTTAGGAATTCAGAGTGTTGATGCACAGCGTAATGGTGGTAAAAGAAGAACACCGGAACAGATGGTTGAAATGCTTGACAAAAAGCTTGACTTAACAGAAGACCAGGAAAAGCAGATAACTGCTTTATATACCGATTTCTTTGCAGAGAAACTTTCTCGTGAAGAAAGAAAAACCAAAATGGAAGAACTTGAATCAAAGATTAAATCTCTTTTGAATGATGAACAGAAGACTGCTTATGATCAGATGAAGAAAGAGAGACCTCAGCGTTCAAAATAATATCAGCATACAGGGTGTCTGTATAACATCCCTCTTATGGTAATAATCCAATGATATTTTGAAAAAATCCCTCAGAATCCGGATAGTATTGTCCGAATGCTGAGGGATTGTCATATATGCTTTATGTAATTTTACTATGATTCTTTATTATCCTAATTTCCGCAAATAATCTCGACTCTCGTGTTATTAATGGATATTTTATAAAAATCTCCAATCTTAATGTTCCATATATAACATGAGAGTCTGTTTGATATTTTTTAAGCATATCTTCCCCTTACCCCATAAAGCGACT
>JAXEBI010000053.1:0-5251 GCA_034094155.1 Phocaeicola sp. | reverse complement strand
TATTGCAGTCATCAAGTGAATCCGCAAGGTCACGGTCGAGTTTGCAGACAAGTCTTACTGTTTTGTCCGTTAAGGAATAGTCAGATTGAAGGAATTCCATGAAGTCATCCCAGCATCCTGTATCCGAAAAGGAAACAGCAGTATTCTTTTCCTGTGCTTGATTATTCTTTTCCTTATGCTCAACCTGAGTTTCTACGGAATCTTGCGTCAATATAAGTTCTGAATCATTGATGCCTCTTGTCAGGTCATCTATTTCCGGTATATCCTTACTCATAGTGCTATGGTTATTGAAGTTTACTGATTATTCTGGTTCTTTGTTCTGATTACCTGTACCATTTTCTGAAGGACTGGTTTCAGATTGGCCGGTATTGTCATTTGATACTTCATCAGACGGCCTGGCCTTCTTTTTCTTCTTAGGTTTGGGATTCAGATTTTCCGTCAGCTGTATGCCTTTGAGTTCTTTTTCCCTTATCGGTTCAAGTGTATCGAAGATACTCTGATAGATTTTGTCAAATACTGGTGTAACAATAGCAGCCTGCATATCCAGTGCCGCCATGGTACTGAAACGTTCCATATCCGCACGTTTGGGAATCTTCGCAGTGACATACCCGTAGTTTGAGAAAGTATCCCTTGCATTGTCCCATATAAGCAGCTCAGAACGCTTGCCGATTCTTCCGTCATTCAGATTGGGAATTATGAAGAGTCTTGCCTTCATCCTTTCACCTACAGCCTTTTTCAGACGGTCAACAAACATGAGGAAGCTGGCTGTGGACGGAACTGTTACCAGGTCATAATGGAATGGGACAACGATAATGTCTGAGTTTACAAATATTGGTACCAGCCCTTCAGCTTTCAGACTGCTTGGTGTGTCAATCAGAACAACGTCAATTTCAGGATCATTGTGAAGTTTCTCCATTAGTGAAGTCATCATTGCCTTATCGTTGGCTTCGTATGCCCATACCTCATATGGCATTTCCTGTTCGCCGTATTTTCTGATGTCAGCCTTACGGCATTTCATGATGGAGTGCTGGAAGTCGCAGTCAATCACTACAACCCTTACACCCTTTGTTACCAGATAGTTGGCAAAGGTGATGCAAAGGGTAGTCTTTCCTACACCTCCCTTCTGATTGGCAAATGTCACTATAACTGGAGTCTGTATCATTTCAAATATTGATTGATTTTGTGACAAATGTATTAACCAAGTTTTATTGATAAGAAATGTACAACACATTTGTGATTTCGGTTGAATAAACTGAAATATTCTGATAAGATAAACCTGAATTTCTTAATTGTCTATACCAAAAAAGTTACAATTAATAGTCAATAATATCTTAAATAAAGACACACTATTATTTCATTAAATGACAGAAAACGTGTTAAAAAAAGTAGAATTGGGAATAGATACTGATTCCTATTATAGTAACTTGGATTTTAAGTTGTTTTCTTATGATTTCTAACGATTAAGAAGCGCTTATTAAACATATTCAAATGTTATATTTTACTTAATAAAATATTGTTTTTGAAAGTTGTTATTGTTGATAGTTAGATTTATTTTTGCAAAAAATAAGTTTAGTATAATAAAAGAACCATATAGATGAAAATAAATTAGATACTTATATTAAATCAGAAAGGATTTAATTGTTCTTCAAATATTTACTTGCTAGAAAGTATAGAGATATTAATATAAATGTTTTAAATTATAATTTATGAAAAATTTTAATAAGATGAATATATATAGATTTGATATTTTGATTCGTATATCTGAATCTAATCATGAAAATTCAGATATGTATACATTACATCGTAAAATTGAATCGTGCTTAGAAGATCAAATAGGCACTGTAGAATCCAATATCCTAAAACAATATATTATTCGATTTTTTAATCAGGAGATTTACAGAAATATAAGAGCAGAAATTCCTATAATTACTAATTATCAAGAACAGCCTGGTTCTCTTATAGTTAGTTTTACATTGATTCTGTTAACATCATTAATGACTTATGATACAGTAAGAGGAGCCATAGACCGAATTTTAGAAGATTTTAATTTAGATTTAAATGATAAAACAAAAAATAAATTCAATATTACAAGTAACATTTCATATAATGAAGAACTTTATAGTGATAATAAAGTTACAAAACAAAATATAAAAGACAATGCTAATTTATCTTCTGGAAATATAGGAACTTATATTGATGATTGTATAAAACTTATCCAATTTCTAAATATAAATAATCAAAAGAATACTAATACAGAACATAACAAAAAATATGACATTATAAAATACGTAAGTATTTTAATAGCAAGTTTGATAACTGTGTTTTTAATTTGGAATCAATTTTATAATAATAATGATACAGAAAAAATAAAAAAAATTGTTCAAGAAGAAATAGAAAAGTATAAAGATGAAGAAAAAATAAATAAACTGGATAGTTACTATAATTATCAACAAAACTTTTCTATGCATCAAACAGTAAATAAAAAGTCTGCAAAATCTGATTCTTTAAATTGACTTTAATGATGTATTGAATTAATATATTGCTTTTATTTTTTTTCTTATATGATAAGGATATAACAAAATAAAATGAGAAAATATATAATTTGATTGAATTTTAAATATTGTAAAGTATTATTTAAATTTAAGTTTATGACTAACAAAGGAAATCTAAAGATAAATGCTCCAACTTTAAATAAATAAAACAAATGAAACTTACCAATTATAAATTATATTTTTTAGTAGAAATTATATGTATTGTATTAGTAGTTCTATTAATGATTGTATTATTTTTACTCATATTTGATTGTAAATATCCAGTATTTAAATATAGCCTTTTATATAGTAATATTGCTACGAGTTTTTTTTTATTTGTGTTATCTCTAATATTAATTATCGTGATAAAATATTGGAGAAATAGAGTATCAAATGCTCTTTCAAACAAATTGAAAATAATATTCAGTGTATCTTGTTTAGCTTTGTCATTTTTTATTTTGTTGTCTATTGAATACTTAATTTACATAAATAATCAAGATAAATTCAATATAGAAAGTAGTTATATAAAAGATTCTACTAAAGATGAAATCAACAATATAAAAAAAAGGATATCATATTGCGAGGGATATTTGAATACTTATAATTCTATTTATGAAGAGTTAAAGAACAAGAAATCTATAGGATACAGTAATTCTGGGGATGATTTTTATTATACCATTATAAATGGTGATACTATAGAAATAAAAGTTTATAAAATACAAACTGTAGGAGCTGGATCTAATGGTATCTACTTTGATAACGGATTGTACGACGCAGATGAAATAGGCATTTTTTTAAACAATGAAGGTGGACACATATCTCATCCAACAAGTCAGGAAGTATTAAAAGCTATGCAAATAAATGATAGTATTAATGTAAGTGATTTTCGTTTACTAGTTCATGCAAAAATAGAGATGTACCAAAATGTGATAAAAGAATATAATACTATATTAGAAAATGAATTAGTTATTTCATTTGAAGATTTTGTTATATACAATATATTCAATCCTAATATAACGGGAAATAAAACACATATTTTAATTCGTCTTATATTTTTACTTCAGGCATTTGTTGTTACATTCTTTTCTGGATATATATATCAAACATTATATAAAATGCTTGATAAAGAAGAAAAATAAACAAAAATATAATGTTTCAGTTTAGAATTTAGAACAAAATTACCTTTTAATAGAATATATATCATCAATATCATCATAATTCTGTTTCAAACCAACTTCCCATTCACGTTTCTCACTATGACTGCTACCACCAGCATCACGCAGCTTGGCCTTGCCAAAGAAACGTGAAGCAGGTTTAGTTGGTTGCAGGTGTCTATGTCGTTCAATTTGTTTTACCGGCTGTTTCCTTAACCGTTCAAGATTGAAGTTCTCTTCAGTGAGATTTATAATGATGTGTTGCCTGAAATTTATAGCATAAGTTGCATCCTCTTCCTGACGGATAGTAAAACCTTCTTCATGCAGTCGGCTTCTGATGGAGGTTACTGTATCATCATTGAATATCTTACGCAACCGATTCACAGCATCAATGTAGTAGTGTGTTCTTTCCAAAGACAAATCTACCAGATCTGTCCGGGAAACCTTGAAAATCTTACAAAGCAAATCCCGTTCAGCCTCAGTAGCCGGACTGAACATTTCTACCATGGCTATACGGTTGTTACGGTCGATAGCTTCTGCCATAAAAGGTTTCAACGGACGGCTTTGGCCATCAAAATAGATGATGCCTTTCTTGATATAGGCACGCTGCTTCCTGATTTTACTGTATATTTCACCCTGGGTAATCT
The DNA here is from genome assembly GCA_034094155.1 of Phocaeicola sp. Lineage (GTDB taxonomy): Bacteria > Bacteroidota > Bacteroidia > Bacteroidales > Bacteroidaceae > Phocaeicola. Next base: position 919 of record JAXEBI010000053.1, on the reverse strand, counting down.
TCGGATTGAGTGTCAGTAACCGGTCAATATAGTCCTCAATCCGATTGAACCGTTCTTCAGGAGTAGTAAAGTCCAGAAGTTCCTCTACAGCCAGCACCCTTGCACCATGAATGACGGTCTTGTTTGCATGATCAACGAGCATATATCCGTATGGTGTATCCTTCTTGCCGAAGAACACAAAGTCAATACCGAACTTCGTTTTCAGTTCCTTCTGTAGTTCCGCCTTGTTGGAACTTACATCACGGTACTTCTTTAATATGCTTCTTAGCTGACGGCAACGGGCCCTTTCCCGATAACCGCTCTTGAAAAGACTTTCTATTTCAGAAAAAGAGATTTCCTTCTGAACCTTTCCACCATGCTTGATGAATACATTTCCATCTTTCTGATAGGTTTCATATCCCATGGAAACCATTATAGACTTGAATTGGGCAAATGAAGAGAACGTGTATTGCTTGGCTAAATTAATGTCATCTTCCGTTTTCTTCTTCCTGTCGTTACCAAGAATACGGTCAATGACTTCCTGAGAACGTCTGCGCTCATGGCTGTGCTGAATTTTTTTTCCATCAGGTGCCACTCTCGAAGTGACAATATGAAGATGGGTATTCTCTGTGTCATAATGGGAATAAACAAGCAATGGCTGACCGGATTCTTCGTATCCCATTTCCTTGAGATACTGGTGTGCAAAATCCAGCAACTCATCTTCCGACATTTCGTGTCCCTTGCATGATATGGCCACATGAAACTGTGGTTTCCTGATTCTGCTGTTCTGTGAACTGTACTTCTGGAGATAACCGACCAGTTCACTCGGGGTGGGTTTGTGAAATGTTCCGAGTGAACCGAAATTCTGAATCTCGATAAGCCGTGCAACACCTTTCGAGACTTTATGTTCATTGTAACCGACAGCATGAAAGTTCGTGCT
>JAXEBI010000052.1:0-3150 GCA_034094155.1 Phocaeicola sp. | reverse complement strand
AAGCTATAATCAAACTGAACAAGGCGCACAGTTTTTTTTCATTCTATTGATTATCTTATATATTTCTCTTTCTGATATTCTATATTTTGAGGATAAAACAGATACAATGTATACTACTTTATACCCCGTGTTGTACATATTTTCATAGTCAATGTATAAATCTACATATTTATAATCACTAACCTTTAGATCTAATTCAAAAAGCCGTTTTAATAAGTCTTTGTTAAAGTATAATATCTCAAATGCAGTCATAATAGATTATTTAATTATCTTTGTAACGCCAATCACATATTTAATGCATAAAATGCGCAGCCTCACAGTGGAGGATATTTCCCCCGGCTGTGTGAGGTTGCGCATTTGCGTAGAGTATGTGATTGGCGTCTATACTTTAACTAAACAAGCCGGGGGCTTTCTTTTCCCGGATTTATATCACAAAAATATAGTAATCTATGCGATTGACAAAGCTTAATAAGTAGAATATGGGTAGAGTCTAAGAAATCTACCAGAACTCTACCGAGCGGCGAAATTGGGCTGAAAATCGAGCCGTTTTTTTCTACTCTTTACGGCCTTCAAATCGCGTAAAATTGTTGATGAAAGAACCTCCGAGTAGATTTCCGTCGTCTTCACAGAAGTATGTCCTAAAAGCTTTTGCACGGTCGTTATTGGAACCCCTTGATGAATGAGTAATGTAGCACATGTATGACGGGCCGTGTGGTAGGTTATGTGCTTCTTTATGCGTGCCATTTCTGCTATCTGTGCGAGGTATTTGTTCACATCTGAATTGCATCCAAGGATGGCAAATTCTTCTATGTTGTAACAGTCTAAAATTGTGAGTGCTTTCCCCTCGAAAAGCAGGTGTAACGGAAGCCGGAGTTCGATTCCGGTCTTGATGGATTTGAAATGTAGCCAACGCTTCCCGTTCACACGGATAAAATTAGCTGGTGTAAGCTGACAGAAGTCAGAAAATCGCAATCCGACGTAGCAGCAAAATAAGAAGGCATCAAGCACATGACGAAGCTTCTGGTCGTGCACTTCAAGGTTCTCCAGCTTCCTCAATTCATCCGGTGTCAGGAACTCGTGCCGTCCTCGTTCCTGCTTAATCTTAAATTTGCGAAACGGGTAAGCATCGGCATGAATGTATCCCTGGTTTATTGCTTCATTAACCAGAGTCCGAAGCTGGCGAAGGTGTTTGGCAACCGTGTTCACGCCATTTCCTTTTTCCCGAAGATAGGTCTCAAAGTCCTTTAAGAAGCTATACGTTATGTCTTTGAAGTCCAACCCCGGTCTGAACTCCTGCAGGACATTTATTGTCGTTATCAGGTTGTCTTTTGTACTTTGGCGTCTGTCTGAGTGCTTAACATATTCTTTAGCGAATATAGGGAAGGTAACATTAACGGGGGTATTTTTCTTTATCGCATCCCGAAGTAAAGCTAAAGTCGGTTGTATTCCACGTTTCCATAACGATAGTTCTATACCTTGAAGATGCAGTATAAACTCAAACAACATGGAATTAAGGTCATTTGCATGAGGGTGGTTACATACTTGTGCTATTTGCTTATCCCAGTGCTCTGGATGAAGATATATATTTGTTTTGAAATATGCTTTACGCTGATCCAAAGAGGCTTCTACCTGCACAAGGGCTGTACCTTGCTTATTTAATTGATTCTTTCTATTGTAAACAAGGCGGTATCGAATTTTTTCCATTTTTCTGCCGAAAATAGCTATTTATTTGGAATTCATAAAATAATAGCACTGGCGGAACTTATGAATGGAAATAACTTGTTTCCATTCATGGTAAAAGATTTTTTATATATAACAAACAGAAATAGTATTGATGAACTTAACGATGTTGTGGAGTCCGGCATGTATATGATTATTCCAGGTTCGGATACCTACGGAACTCTGTTAGTTTTTCAAGCAGGAGTTGGAGCTGCTGGAGCAACTGTCCAGCGTTACTTTCATCCTTCAGGATTAAATATTACAAGAATTAAAAATTCAAATAGCGAAAATTCTTGGGCTCAATTATAACTCAATCCACCCTCTCCATGTACCGTCCACCTTTGCTCTCCAATATCGTTTAATTGGATACATCGAGAATGCTTCCTGATACATATAGGCCGGAGAAGCAGGGTAAGTTTTAACTATGAATGTAGCATTGTTCTCTAAAATATTTCCATTGTATATATCAGTAGACAGAATATCTATATCATCTATGTTGGACACTCCAGAATTATCACCCTGGCTGAATTTAGCAGCGGGGTGAAGCCCCGATTTTTCTAATGTTGCAATCCCAATAAGTTCCGCCAGAACTGACGCAACCTGCTCTTTTGTCATTACCCCAACAGCATTTCCGGCTGCGTTAATAGCGACAAAAGCGGATATGTCTTCCAGCTTTGGAAGAGCCAGTGTAGACTTCTTCAGCAGTTCCGTTTTCGACACCTTATGCGGAACGCCATCCGTGTCGTACACCTGCACGGTTTCACCATCTTCTGCCGTAGTCTGTTCCATTATAGCCTTTGCATTGTCCAGAATTTTATCTGTTGTTTCGCCGTCATACCTTGAATCGTATTTTTTATCGTCCATATCGTTTTCAATTTATCATTAAGATTAATAAGATTACTAACACTGTGTAGATTATAATTGCCTTGTCCATCAGCTTGTATAATTGATTAAAAAATATCCGAAATATGGAACCTTAGCCACCAGTAGTATTATTGAATCGCCGACAGCCAAAGTATAACTTTGCACACTTCCGTTCTGGTCGTATATTCCGGCCAACGTGACGTTTTTAGAGCCTGCAAGGCATCTGAAAACCAACATAAGTCCGAAATCAGACGGAAGGCTGCTCATACCAAACATACTTGCGACCTGCGACTCATCCGGAAGGGTCACATTATATGCGCTGCTGGCATATATAAAGAAGATATTATTCTGTGAGAAATCAATCTTGTAGGTGCTGCCTGTAATGTTAAGCCTTCCGATCTTGGTTCCAATAAACGCAGTTGCCATCAGTGGAGCATTGCTTTTCAGCCCATAGTTTTTCGTTCCACCAGACACTTCAATAAACAACCCATAGTTGGCCACGTCAAAACCATATCCGCCATACGTATTCGTCTGATTGTTTATGATTCTTCCCGCAGCTGTAAAACC
>JAXEBI010000051.1:0-3049 GCA_034094155.1 Phocaeicola sp. | reverse complement strand
ACGGCAAGCAAGAAGATTATCCTGAAGAACACTGGAAATGAAGTATTCCGAATAAAGGGAACAACAACATCATGTGACTGCATGACTGCGGAATATGACTGGGATGAGATTCCACCCGGAGGTAAAGCTGCAATGACGGTTAAATACAAGGCGGAAGAGCCGGGCGATTTCTGGCGAACTATAACTATATATGGCAATATCCCCGAGAAATCCTTTACATTGGACTTTTGGGGAACCGTCAGAAAATGAGATATAAAAAAGAGTGGAGATATGAAACCTAATGTATAGCGAACGTTTGTATCCATATCCCACTCAATGTTAAACCTATCCAATTGAAGAAAGGAGGTGTTTCCGATGCAAAGGTAATTATTATTTTGAAGGATTACAAATCGGGAATTTGTTGTCTCGTAGAGATTATTAAAAAACAAAACAATTACTGTAAAAATTTAAGCTAAAATGAAAAAGAATATATTGAAAATAGTTTTCGCATCAGCTTTTGCTTTGGTAGCAGGCTATGGTGTGTATGTCTCTCAACAAAAGGTAGAATTATCTGATTTGGCGATGGCTAATGTAGAAGCATTGGCGCATAATGAAGCAACGGGAACTCACAATCACGGCCCTACTGCCAAGCCTTTGTTTGGTAGTAAATATTGCAAGAATGAAATGTTGATAGATTGTAACTATTAATAATAGTATAAATAGCTATATAAAAATGCAATATAGTTTTATAATTAGATAGCGTTTTTATATAGCTATTAGAATTTTATATCTTAAAAAATAATATTATGTATAGAGCTTTTATTATTTTAATATTGATAGTATTAGTCTCATCATGTACAAAGAATGCTGACGAGAAAATTAAACGTGAGATTGTAGATGTAGAATTTCAGCAAAAATATATTTCAAGTTATGATAGTCTGAATATCATTGATAGTACATCGCTTGTTGTTTTACAAGAAAATCCAGAAGAAGATTTGCAGATTAAGCAGATAGATAAAATATGTGTGAAGAATAACCATATCTATGTAGCCGATACTTATCTTAAACGATTAATAGTGTTTGATATGAATGGTATGGCATTATATAAGGTAGGTTCTTTAGGAAGTGGTCCTGGAGAATATTCATCAATTGCAGATTTTTATGTTGGAGACTCTTGTTTGTATTTGTATGATTCTTTAAAACAGAAAATGCTTTTATATGATAAAGAAAATCAATATTTAAAAGATTATGACATAAGTTTTAGAGGGGAATATTTTGTAAAATTGTCAAATGGGAATTTCTTATTCTCATTGGCTCCTTATAATAATGGTGAATTGAAGGGAAAAAGAATAGCAATAACAGACAATGAGTTTAATGTAATAAATACAATGTTTGATTTTGATGAACATATAGATGTGAATTATCAGATGCTATCTCCTTTAGTTGAGTGTGGTAACAAAATCATTTATTATAGAGGCATATCAAATGATGTTTATATCTTTAATAAAATAGGGGCATTTGAACGGGTTGTATCCTGGGATTTTGGAAAATTTAATGTTCCGTCTGACGAATTGGATGATATGAGTAAATTAATGGAATCTTCCAATGATTATAGTTATATTGCTGCTACGCCTATATTTATAAATGATGTTATTATGACCATTCTAAATAAAGGGGGCGAATTGTATACTTGTATATACGATACAAAATCTCGGGAACCTTATTTAAACAATATGATTAATTATTCTGTACGAACAATTAATTTCCCATTTTCTGTTACAGAAGATAATATAGTTGTCTCTTATTTTAATAATGATATTTATCCGGAGTATATGAAAGATAAATATATACCAGATAGTATAAAAAAAGAGATAGAATCCGATGCTTACATAATATGTTTATATCATTTGTGTAATTGATAATACTGTTTGTGAACTACTTATATGTATAAAATTGACTCTGAATAGTTTCTTAAAAATAGTTCAGTCTGGTAATTGAACTATTAGTCATTTAGCTATTGATATGTATTGGTCATCTCGGAAATGTAATTTATTGTTTGTATGAATTAGCAATAAAGAAGAAAAGATCGGAAAAATATTATAAAAAGCATCAAATTATGAGGATAAAACGATATTTTGATGTACTGTTGAACATTGCATTTGTGTGTACATGCCTTTTCTTATTGTGGATTCTGGCACAAGTGTTTGTATTTGCCTCCTTCCAGATACCAAGTAATTCCATGTCACCGGAACTACGTAAGGGGGATTTCGTTCTTGTGTGGAAACCTGTCGTTGGGGCACGTCTGTTTAACCTGAACAAATCTCTCAATTTAGAACAGACAGAAATTTACCGCTTACCGGGATTTAGGGAAATAAAGCGAAACGATGTGGTTGTGTTTAATTTCCCGCATCCAAACGACTGGAGCCGTATAGAGATGCACATAATAAAGTATTATATCAAGCGTTGTATCGGGTTACCTGGAGATACAGTCTCCATAAGGAAGGGGATGTTCAAAGTGGATGGTGTAGACATACCTTTGGGGAATGTAGCTTCACAGGAGCGCATAGGACTGATGCGTCCTGAGGATTTTCCTGAGGGAGTATACAGGAGCTTCCCATATGACTCACTGCTTGACTGGAATATACAGGAGTTCGGACCTCTGTTTGTTCCCGGAGAGGGGGATGCGGTGAAGATGAACCGTACTGGTGGAGTATTGTACCGCAAGCTCATAGAATGGGAACAAGGGAAGAAGATGAATCTAAAGGGAGATACAGTACTGCTGAACGACAGTGTGATAACTTCTTACCAGTTCCGTAAGAACTATTATTTCGTGGCGGGAGACCGTGGGGAGAACTCACAGGATTCACGTTACTGGGGCTTGCTTCCGGAGGAGTATATAGTTGGAGTGGCTTCGAGGATATGGAAATCTGAGGACAGCTATACTGGCGATATTTGCTGGGACAGGGTATGGAAGAAGATTGAATAGAAAGGAACATGAAACTTTTTTTTGAGCGGGCTATGCATAATATGAGTGTTGGACTAAGGAAATGGTTATACAGAGTCATGCCGT
>JAXEBI010000050.1:0-3533 GCA_034094155.1 Phocaeicola sp. | reverse complement strand
AGGTCAGGCTATCGACAAAAGACGCAACGAGCTTGGATTGAGTAAATCTGAGCTTGGGCGCAAAATAGGTGTACCGCAGCAGCACATAAACCGCATACTGGAAAGGGAGACAATGGAAACGAGCAGGCTTATTAAAGTCAGTGAAGCATTGGACTTCAATTTCTTTTCCCTTTTCTGTCCGAAACAACATCATATATCGGCACACCTTGCAGCCGTTTCATTGGACGGTAATGCAAATAATCTGATAGGTGATGCAGAACTGGCCGTACAGTTATCCAGCGAAAAGAAAGAAGCAGAAAACCTGAGGGAAACAATCAAGCTTCTGAAGGAGCAGATAGAGAGTCTGAACTCACAGATTTTACGTCTTGATTCAAACCTGAAGGATAAGGACGTGATTATTGAACTATTGAAAGATAGGAAATAAACAATACTGAAATTTAAATGAATGCGTCATCTCGTTACAGAGAGGTCAAATCATTCATCCTTAATATCTATTGCAACTGTTCCAAGCATTGTATAGGATTGTATCAAGATGCATACAGATTACATACACAAATATTGCATCTTATTGAAATACAGATATGTATTGGAGAGGCACAAGCTGCGATAGAATAATAATGCTAAGAAAGTAGCAGCTTTAGAAAAAAGTCATACCAAAGCGCATACACTTCACATACACCGGTAATGTAACCTATTGGGAAATAATCGTATATGAAAGTGGCGCAGGCTGCTATTGAGGAAGCATAAATAGTATAAGATAATCATTGATTTAGGCTGTAATGAACTGTTTTTCAGACATTACAGCCTAAGTTGTTTTTAGGCGGTTCGTGCATTTGTCTGCAAAAATGAGCCAAATAAACGGTACTTGCTTACAAATAGCTTACTAAACTGAGAGGGTACGCTTACAAAGAACTTACAAAAGTAAAACAATTGAAAATCAATAAGATATGGCAACATTTAAGACTATTGTAAGGTATAAGCGAGCTGACGGCTTTTACCAAGTGTACATTCGAGTACTTCATCGTTCAAAATCAGGGTATATTAAGACTGACAAATTCGTTACAGACAAACAACTATCCAAATCTGGAGAGATTAAGGATGCTGTCATAAATAAATATTGTGCACAAGAAATACTTCGTTATACCGAACTGGTAAACCGTAAAGATGTGTCAGGATACTCTGTAACAGAATTGATAGAATACTTAATGAACTCTGATATGGAAGTATGCTTTAGTGACTATGCAACAAAGTTCATTAACCGTATGGCCTCTGAAGGACATGAACGTAATGCTAAGAACTATCGCCTGGCTGTAAACCACCTCGAAAGATATTTAGGAACAACCAGAGTTATGTTTACTCACTTGTCATCTTCTGTTTTGACAAGATGGATTAATAGCCTTTCGTTGACGAACAGGGCGAAAGAAATGTACCCGACTTGTTTAAGACAGATATTCAAAAGGGCACTTATAGAGCTGAACGATGAAGAACGTGGTATCGTGCGAATCAAATACAATCCTTGGTTAAAAGTATCCATTCCAAAATCTGACAGTACGGTTCAAAGAGCCATCAGTGCAGAGGCATGTAGGGAGTTTTTCAATCGTCCCCTACCGGAAACCAAAATGATTTCCTCTCTTCCGGAACTGGGCAGAGACGTGGCACTCCTATCCTTGTGTTTGGGCGGAATAAACACCGTAGATATTTTTGAGCTTAAAAAAGAAAACTATAAGGATGGTATTATCGGATATAAAAGAGCTAAGACAAAGCACAGCCGGAAAGACGAAGCCTATATTGAAATGCGTGTGGAACCGTTCATTCAGGCCACATTTGACAAGTATCTTTCAGACGAGAATGACGAGTATCTTTTCAAGTTCCATAAACGTTACAGCAATCCGGACAGTTTCAATGCCAATGTAAATATTGGAATCAGAAAGATATGTGTCGATATGGGAATGAAGAAGGAGGATTACTACTGTTATTATACTTTCCGTCATACATGGGCCACTATTGCCCAGAATGACTGTGATGCCAACCTGTATGAAGTTGCCTTCGGTATGAATCATAGTCATGGACTGAATATAACAAGAGGATATGTTAAGATAGACTTCACCCCTGCCTGGGAACTCAATGCGAAAGTGATTGACTTCATTTTCTTCAGTAGCAAGAAGAGCAAGCAAGGCAAGGCACGTGACTTCGAGACACCGGCAGACAAGATGTTCCGTATCACCAAAAAGATGATGATCTATGGCCGTGCATATTTCAAAGGTGATGTTATCGGTGAAATAACAGACATTGGTTTCAGTAATGTGGACCAGGTTATTGACAGACTGGTTGAACAGTTACCCAAGGATATCCCTACCGGATGTATGGTTCAGTTTCGTCTTATGAACTGTGATTCCAAGAAGGAAGTTGTGTATGAAAGAAGCAAGGGAAAAGGTTTTATGTAATCGGAAAACCTGAACAAGCCATTAACGCAAAGGGAGGATTCTACTTATCTTTATCAGAACCGTACCATTTCACACTGGTGCGGTTCCTTTCTATTTGTCCGGTTGATTCCAGGGCATGACCTCACGGCCTATAAGTATAGCAAAGACAAGTACGATAAGCTTCCATATAAGGATGAATGCCTTTTTTACCAACCAGACTGCAAGACGTATGGCAATCCTCAAAAGCCAGAATACCAGCTTCAGGAGCAGCATACCGATAATAAGTACCGGCAGCAGATATATAATCAACAACAATTCAAACATAATGTGTAGTATTTAATGAATATAAGAACTTATTAATTATATAAATATACTAAAAATCAATGAGATACAGAAATTTACGCAACACTATTTTCTTGTTATTCGAGTAGATTTTTTACTGATTATCAGTGTAATATCACCATGATAACAAGATATCTCCAGACTCTGATTACAGGGTTATTCTACCTGAATATTTTTGCAATATAGCTCAGATAAAATAAGGTTTCCTAATAGCCACTTCATCAGCTGAATCAGCTACAAGATTATATTTTCCCTTTTATTGGGATTCCAATAACTTAGATAATCAGGTTACTTTTACCATGCTATCATGGTATCGGGACTACATATTATATTGGATATAGGTTTTATGAGAACAATGGCTATTTATCCCGTATAACTACATTTTATGTGTGTTTGAAACCTTGGTTTATCCAACCATAGATAACGAAGCATTGATTACTGATTACCGCGATTTTTATGGTTCTAAGACTGAATAATACCTATAACATCTGTTTCTGAATACACGAAAATTGGTTTGATAAGTTCTAGGACTCTATACAACAATATTCCGCTAAATGGATATTCCAGGACAACCGGATGCTACATCACTTGGTAAGCAGGAATATTCCTCCAAAGAATTGTGTTGTTGATTTCGGTTTGCAACGGCTTTCTCCGGTAAATTTGGGTGTAATAATCATTTCCGGAAGGCATCGTTCTGCCGTGCAGAGTTTTCCAAGCAAGTTGTACTTTTGTGGCCACAAAACTCCGTTTCGTACTCACAAAAGTAAC
>JAXEBI010000049.1:0-25178 GCA_034094155.1 Phocaeicola sp. | reverse complement strand
GTACTCTCACAGGCTTTTGGAAACAGAAAAGCCATAGCTCATTAGGGCATTTTCTTTACGCAGTGCAAGCACAGCTAAAAATGCCCCAATGAGCCAACGGGGTTACACCCCTCTGGACACCCCCGTTTGCCATGCGGCATGACCACAGCGGACGGAAACCAACAAACCAAATTGTCAAACCTGAAAACGAAAAATAAGCATGGGATATATAAGCATTCAAATCAACAAAGCGAAAGGCTCGGCTGACACGGGCGCATCCGACCACATAGAACGTAAGAGCATACCCAAGAACGCAGACCCTACACGTACACATCTCAACCGTGAACTGGTGGAGTTTCCCGATGGAGTGTCCGACCGTACCGAAGCGATAAGCCATCGCATCCGCACGGCTGGCATCAAGCGGAAGATAACTCCAGACCAAGTGCGGGCAATTAGAATCGTACTTTCGGGTACGCACGAGGATATGATGAAAATACAGGACGAGGGCAGACTTGACGAATGGTGTGATGACAACCTTCAATGGCTTCATCGCACCTTCGGCAAGGAAAATACCGTTTCGGCAGTCCTGCACATGGATGAGCACACACCGCACATTCATGCCACTGTTGTACCGATAGTAACAGGAGAGCGCAGGAAAGCCAAGAAAAAGCAGACGGAAGGTAAACGCTCCTACCGCAAGAAAGCCAATACCGTGCGTCTGTGTGCTGACGATGTATTGACACGTGAGAAGCTGGTAACATATCACGATAGTTATGCAAAAGCAATGGAGAAATATGGCTTGCGACGTGGCGTACGTGGCTCGGAAGCACGGCATACGACAACAGCCCAATACTACCGTGATTTGATACGGCAGACGGGTGAACTTGAAGCTAATGTGCAACAGTTACAGACAGAGCAGCAACAGGCAGAGCAACAGCTTGGTGAGGTAAGGCAGGAAGTCAAGTCGGAGAAACTGGAAGCTGCCAAGACGGAAGCGAAAGCTGCATTCGTGGCAAAGGTCGGTTCTCTTTTCGGCAGCAACAAATTGAAAGAGGAAAGAGAAGAATTACAACAACGTATATCCGCACTTGAAAATCAGAACAAAGAATTGATACAACATATCAAAACAATGGAACGGGAACATAAAGAAGAACGTACCAAGTTCAATGAATATGTGGATAAGATACAACGATACTTCCCTTATGTAGAAAAGCTGTTACCGTTAATTGACTTCTGCCAAAACACCTTGAAATTCTCTGAAAGGGTAATTCAGGAGTTGTGTAAGTTGAAGGAGATAAGGTTAAAAGGTGATTTCTATTCTACAGAGTTCAACCGAAAGTTCCATGATGAGAATGCAGCATTCATATTTAAGGAAGATAAAAACAGGAAAGGACATTACCATATATGCGTGAATGGTATTCCGCTTGTGCAATGGTTCAGACAGAAAGCGAATGAATGGAGAAACGGTTTAAGAATCGCTTCTACAAGACAGGATAAAGGGCTGAAAATATAGAATTCCTCCTAAAATCCATTCTAAAAGTAAATATAAGCATTCGAAGATAGGGGATTATCGGGAAAATCCTCTATCTTTGTAATTGGATTGAGGTAATTCTTTCCAATACATAGTTGAAAATAAGAGACGTTATGTCTTCTTCTTGTATGTACGAAGCCTGAGAACCTTCAAACAATGGAAACAAGAGATGATATAATGGTCTCCACGCATATGCGTGGGGCTGTTATTCCCACATCTGTTTCCAAAGGTTTTCTCAGGGCCTGTACATAAAGAAGTGTGGCATACAGTTCCACGCTTCGTGGTTTAATAAAGGAGATTATATATGGCTGAAAATTTTGTGAAACAAATTGATGGGAGTTATGATACTGAAGCAAATGTGTATAATAGCATATTTGAACAGTATGAGCGTGTTGTTATACAAAGCCTTATTACATCATTTGGACTTGACTTCTTAGTGCGTGACCAGCATGGAGGTGATGTTGATACAATTCATAACGTGCGGCAGATTGGTAAGGACGAACAAATGCGCTATAAAAACAAGAAGAATGAAGAAGTTTATAACAATAAAGGTAATTATGATGGTGTAGCTTATCATAAAGGGGGTAATTTTCAGCAAAAGAAACACGAGGCAAGAGAACAGTGGCAAGCTACAGGAAAAAATATAAAAGATGAATATACTAATGAAGATATAGGCTTTTATGGGCACACAAAATCTATACCACCAAATAAAAAAGCAGAATTAGACCATATAATTGCAGCGAAAGAAATACATGAAGATAGAGGGCGTCTTTTATCAGGACTGGATGGAAAAGAACTTGCTGATTCTGAAGATAATTTTGCTTGGACAAATAAGAGCTTAAACGCTTCTATGCAAGACAAGAGCATTCAAGAATATATTGAATCCCATCCCGAGCTTGACGAGGAAACAAAAAAAAGGATGCTTGAAAAAGATAAACAGGCAAGAAAAGCCTATAATGAAAAAATCAACCGAGCTTACTATACAAGTTCAGCCTTTTTCAAGGACACAGCTAAAGCTGCTGGTAAGGTTGGTGTGGCTATGGGATTACGTCAAGCGCTCGGCTTGGTCTTTAGTGAAATTTGGTTCTCTGTTCGTGATGAAATAAAACAAGGGAAAGAAGATGGTAAAGCCTTGTTTAACAGCATAGCTTTGGGAGTTAAAAGAGGTTTGGAAAATGCCAAGCTCAAATATAAAGAACTATGGCATAAATTCATAGAAGGCGCAGTTGGAGGAGTATTGGCTTCTTTGACCACAACGCTTTGTAATATATTCTTTACTACGGCTAAGAATGTGGTGAGGATTATCCGGCAATCGTGGGCTTCTTTGGTTGAAGCGACAAAAATATTATTGTTTAATCCCGACTTTCTTCCTTTCGGAGAGAGGTTTAGAGCGGCTGCAAAAATTATAGCAACAGGAGCCAGCATTGTTGCAGGTACAATGGTTGGCGATTTGATTGCTAAAACAGGTGTTGCGGCAATTCCTGTTGTTGGAGATATTGTACAAACATTCTGCGGCACACTTGTTACAGGCATATTGAGTTGTTCGTTGTTATATCTTTTGGACAGAAATTCCGCCGTCAATAAAATTGTGCAAGTACTTAATTCAATTCCGACTGTTGATGATATTGTAGTATATTATCGAACACAAGCACGGTTGTTGGAAGAATATTGCGCCAAACTGATGAATATAGATTTGGCTGTATTCCAAAAGGAAGTACAGTCTTACAATGAGGCTGTATCTATTTTAGAGGATGCAGCCAATGAGCAAGAACTGAATTTCGCCTTGCGAACTGTATGTAAACGATTAGAGATTAATTCACCGATTGGAAACCATAAAGACATAGATTCTTTTATGGCAGACCCTAACAGTAAATTAAAATTCTGCTGATGTTTGAATGTGATAAGTGCGGAGAATGTTGCAGACATCTCAAAGGTATATCAATTTATGCTGAGTTAGATAGAGGCGATGGCATTTGCAAATACCTAAAAGGAAATCTGTGCAGTATTTATGAAGATAGGCCTTTGTTTTGTCGGATAGACGATTGCTACGAACAATTTTTCAAAGAGAAATACACCCGTGATGAGTTTTACAAACTCAACTATGAAATATGTAACAAACTAAAAAATAAAGAGCTATGTTTTTAAATTCACTGAATTCTACAGAAAAGGATAATTTCATGAAACTTGCCGTTGCGCTAATAAAGGCAGATGGCGTTGTTGAAGAATCTGAAAAGCAGATTTTGTCTGCTTATGCTAATGAAATGCAGATACCAGTTTGCAACTTAGATGAACAATGTGATGCTGATAGTATCATCAAGGAATTTGCTATGACTTCGACACTTCAAACAAAACGAATTATCTTTTTAGAGTTACTGGCATTGGCATTTGCTGATGGAAATTATGCCGCTGAAGAAAAGGCATTAGTACAACAGCTGGCAGATGCTTTTGAATTTGATAGAGCTTTTATAGAACAAGCTATCAATTTGGAAGATGCTTATGTAGCTGCTTATATGTCATTAGTCAATTTAGTAGAGAAAGGAGAATAACTATGCCATTACCACTGATTTTAGGAATAGCTGCCGCTGTTGCAGGAACAACAGGTGTCGGCTTAGGAATTCATGGCGGTGTCAAGATGAAACAAGCCAATGATAAGTTAAAAGAGGCTCAAAAACGGAATGATTCAAACAATGCTCGTCTTGAAAGAATGAATCAAAGTGCTTGTAGAGCTATGGACGTTTTGGGAGAGAATGAAATGAAAGTCCTTTCCGAATTTCAACAATTCTCTGATTTGTTTGAACGGATTAAGAATCGTCCTGAGTTTGCAGACATAAAAATTGGCAATGTCAAAATACCAAAATTTGAAGGCGAAGAAATTAAGAAAGCATCTGTTGGAGCCAGTGTTCTTATTGGAGGCTTAGGTGGGGCGGCTTTAGGGACAGCTGGTGGATTTGCTGCATCAGGCGCAACAACAGCAGCTGTTATGGCTCTTGGTACAGCTTCAACAGGAACTGCCATTTCTGCTTTAAGCGGAGCTGCTGCAACAAATGCAACCCTTGCTGCGCTTGGCGGTGGCTCGCTTGCCGCAGGAGGTGGTGGAATAGCTTTGGGCACTACTATTTTAGGTGCTGCAACATTAGGCGTAGGTTTATTGGTTGGAGGTGTTATATTTAGCTGTACAGGCTCTAAACTTTCAAGCAAAGCGGACAAAGCATGGGAGCAAATGATTTCAAATGAGCAAAAAATCAATAAGATATGCAACTATCTTTTTGATTTGCAAAGAACTGCTGAAAGATATAATGCCACATTGTTACGTATGCGCTCGTTATATATGAAGCAACTTGATAAGATGCGTAACATTATTGAATCGTACAACGAGAAACATGTAAACTGGCAGAATTTATCATCAGAGGAACAACTTGTGATAGAAAATATGGTTCTGATTGTAGGTGTGTTGTACAATATGTGTAAAGTACAATTAGTACAAAAATCCAATAGTTCGGAGCAAAATGTCATAAATAAGACAGAGATAAACAAAGCTGAAAAAGACGCTAATGATGTAATGTCACAAATGAATAAAGCAGCTTAAATTTTTATATTTCAATTCTAAAACTCATAAGAAAGATAAATTTTCTTTTTCTTCCTTATGAGCTTTTTTATTACCTTTGCGTCCAAATAAGAGTTACCTAAACAAGCAAAACGATGCAGACCATGGCAAATAGAACGGTTGCCAACTCATTACCCAAAAATGAGGTAATTTTTCTAACTCTCTTGATTTCAAAGAAGTATATTCCTGGAACAAACTTACGGAAAAACTTTGTAATATCAGCCTATTTTGTGAAACTTCACACAAATATCAACAAATAGGTAGGAAATTGGATTTTTTTATTTATCTTTGGGCTTCGGTATTATAAAATAAACATAAAACTGCTAATATGGAAAATAGAAGTTTAGTAACTATTGCCAATCATTCGAAGGAAAAAATCCTTTATTTACTGGAAATGGCAAGAGAATTTGAGAAGAAACCGAATCGCCGTCTTTTGGCCGAGAGAGTAGTAGCAACACTGTTCTTCGAGCCATCTACGCGCACACGACTTAGCTTTGAAACCGCAGCCAACAGATTAGGTGCAAGAGTAATTGGATTTACAGATCCTAAAGTTACAAGCTCATCGAAGGGAGAAACTCTTAAAGATACCATAATGATGGTGAGCAACTATGCTGATATCATTGTTATGAGACATTATCTCGAAGGTGCTGCACGTTATGCAAGCGAAGTTACACCAGTGCCTATTGTTAATGCAGGCGACGGAGCAAACCAGCATCCTTCGCAAACTATGCTCGACCTATATTCCATTTACAAGACTCAAGGTACATTAGAAAACCTGAATATATATATGGTAGGCGACCTTAAATATGGTCGTACCGTCCACTCACTTCTCATGGCTATGCGCCACTTCAATCCTACCTTCCACTTTATCGCTCCAGAAGAACTTAAAATGCCTGAAGAATATAAACTATATTGTAAAGAACATGGCATTAAATATGTAGAACATACAGAGTTCAACGAAGACGTTATTGCCGATGCCGATATTCTGTATATGACACGCGTGCAGAGAGAGCGCTTCACCGACCTTATGGAATACGAAAGAGTGAAAGATGTATATATCCTTAACAACAAGATGCTCGACAAGACTAAGGATAATCTGCGTATCCTGCATCCACTGCCAAGAGTTAACGAAATAGCTTACGATGTGGATGACAATCCAAAGGCATACTACTTCCAGCAGGCACAAAACGGACTATACGCCCGTCAGGCAATATTGTGTGATGTGCTTGGAATTACATTAGAAGAAGTGAAGGCTGATACAGAGAAATAATAACAAAAAACTATTATTAACATGAACGAAAAGAAAGAACTGCAGGTTGCCGCTCTGAAAAACGGTACTGTAATAGACCATATACCATCTGACAAACTTTTTACTGTGGTTTCGTTGCTTAACATAAAGGACATGGACAGCAACGTTACTATAGGGTATAATCTCGAAAGCAAGAAACTTGGCAAAAAGGGTATTATAAAAATCGCCGACAAATTTTTCACTGATGACGAAATAAGCAAATTATCGGTGGTAGCTCCTCACATCAAGCTTAATGTTATAAAAGATTATGCTGTAGTAGAGAAGAAAGAGGCAATCATGCCTGATGAACTGAAAGGTATAGTAAAATGTAATAACCCAAAATGTATCACAAATAATGAACCTATGCAGACTTGGTTCCATGTTGTAGACAAGGAAAAGGGCTTGCTTAAATGTCATTATTGTGAAAAAGAACAGCAGAAAGATAATATCAAACTCATCTGATGTTTGATTATCTTTATATTCCCGACATTTGATTATTTTATCAGCATTCATCTGGGTATTCAATCAAATATCAGAAAAAAATAATGAATTGGATACCCACTTGAATGTTCATCCTAATATTTTTAAATGAAACAAGACTGGAAACCAGGAACTATGATTTATCCGCTTCCGGCTGTCATTGTAAGTTGTGGCAGTTGTGAAGAAGAGTATAATCTCATAACAATTGCGTGGGTAGGCACTATTTGTACTAACCCGCCAATGTGTTATATATCTGTACGTCCCGAAAGACACTCCTACCCCATTCTTAAAAAAAATATGGAGTTTGTAATAAATCTTACTACTAAGGATATGGCATATGCCACTGATTGGTGCGGTGTAAGATCTGGAAAGAATTTCAATAAATTCAAGGAAATGAATCTTACTCCGGGAAAAGCTTCAGTAGTAAATGCTCCTATAATAGAAGAATCTCCTCTATGTATTGAATGCAGGGTAAAAGAAATAGTTTCTCTTGGATCTCACGATATGTTTATAGCCGATGTAGTAAACGTAAAGGCCGATGATAAGTATCTTAATTCTGAAACTGGAAAATTCGAACTTGCTCAGTCAAACTTACTTGTATATGCCCACGGCGGCTATTATGAACTGGGTGAAAAGATTGGAAAATTCGGATGGTCTGTAGAAAAAAAGAAATGATACTTAATCATTCCTTATCAATTTGACTATCTTTATAGATTAAGCCGGGAATAGTATATTATTCTTTCATGTAATAATCCTGTTCCCAATCCTTTTATACATAACTTATTATATTCGTTTTTTTCTTTATAAGTAATAATGAAGCATATAACCCTTATTTATCTTGCAATGTTTTGCCTCATATCGGCCGGCATGCCCGCCGAAGCAAGCAACAATAAGGTAAATCCTTCCGATAAGACAAAAAAACATAAGGTTAGTTTCGGAGTCAAGGGAGGATTCAACTCTGCCATGACCTTTACTGACCAGCTAAGTTATGGTGATCAGGAGCTTTCTGGCATTCAGAATAACTATAAAGTGGGATATCTTGCCACTGTGTTTGCCCGTATTACTTTAAAGAACAAACATTTTTTCCAGCCGGAAATATCATATGACATATCTCAGGGTAGTATATCAATCAATAATTTAAGAGAAAATGCCACTTTGCTCGAAAGCAGTGCACTAATAAAAACCAAAATGGTATCTTTGGGTGTACCTCTCTTGTATGGTTATAAATTCATTGATGCTTATCCTTATGGAATGTCTTTATTCTTCGGACCAAAAATTTCCTGGACACTCGAAGACATGACAAGCAGTGAGTTCTCAGGATTTTATCAGAAAAATATTACTGAAGAATTTCATCCTTTTAATTATAGCATCGTTGCCGGAATTGGCGTAAACATATCAAATATTTTCTTCGACTTCAGATATGAAGCCGGATTAAACAATATTACCAAATCTGTGATTTACGACAAACAACAAACAGAATCTCCCTACAATGAGCATGAAATTACTCTAAAAAGACGTAAAAATATTCTGAGTTTTTCTGTAGGTGTTATTTTCTGAAAAACATGTATGCATATAATTCCATCCATACCTTTTACTGAAATCATGGAGGTCTTAAAAGGATTTTGAGGATAAAAAGAAGCAAGAAAATTAATGCAGCAATAACTAACAGTAAAGATATTCTTTAAACAGAACTTTTTAAATATTTAATGGTATGAAAAGAGACGATTTAATTTTTGACATTATCGAAAAAGAACATCAGCGCCAGCTTAAAGGCATAGAACTGATTGCCTCTGAAAACTTTGTCAGCGATCAGGTGATGCAAGCTATGGGATCATGTCTGACTAATAAATATGCTGAAGGTTATCCTGGCAAACGTTATTACGGCGGTTGTGAAGTGGTAGACCAAAGCGAGCAAATTGCAATCGACAGACTTAAACAGATTTTCGGAGCAGAATGGGCAAACGTACAACCTCACTCCGGAGCACAGGCTAATGCTGCTGTTTTTCTGGCAGTTCTTAATCCTGGCGACAAATTCATGGGACTTAATCTTGCTCATGGTGGCCATCTTTCTCATGGTTCTGCTGTAAATACTTCAGGAATATTATATACACCATGCGAATACAACTTAAATAAGGAAACCGGAAGAGTTGACTACGACCAGATGGAAGAAATAGCTCTTAGAGAAAGACCGAAACTGATTGTGGGTGGCGGCTCGGCTTATTCAAGAGAATGGGACTATAAGAGAATGAGAGAAATAGCCGATAAAGTTGGTGCTATTCTTATGATTGATATGGCACATCCGGCAGGACTTATTGCTGCAGGGTTATTGGATAATCCTGTTAAGTATGCTCACATAGTTACATCAACCACACACAAGACTCTCCGTGGCCCACGTGGTGGCGTTATCATGATGGGTAAGGATTTCCCTAATCCATGGGGCAAAACAACTCCAAAGGGTGAAATTAAAATGATGTCACAACTACTTGACTCTGCTGTTTTCCCTGGAATTCAAGGCGGTCCGCTGGAACATGTTATTGCGGCAAAGGCTGTTGCTTTCGGAGAATGTCTGCAACCTGAATATATTGAATATCAGAAACAGGTAAAGAAAAATGCAGCAGTACTGGCTCAGGCTCTTATGGACAGAGGATTCACTATCGTTTCTGGTGGTACAGATAACCACTCAATGCTTGTAGACCTTAGAAGCAAATACCCTAATCTTACAGGTAAAGTGGCAGAAAAAGCCCTTGTTTCGGCAGATATCACCGTAAACAAAAATATGGTTCCTTTCGACAGCAGATCTGCTTTCCAGACTTCGGGTATTCGTCTCGGTACTCCTGCCATCACTACAAGAGGTGCAAAGGAAGACTTAATGATTGAAATAGCAGAAATGATAGAAACAGTACTCTCTAATGTTGACAATGAAGAAGTAATCGCTTCGGTAAGAAAGAGAGTAAACGAAAAGATGAAGAATTATCCTATCTTTGCTTATTAATTTATTCAATAATTATAGGATATAATAAAAATTATATGTCATATAAGAACTTGGGTACTTATATATCAAAATACAATCAGTTCTGATATATACCAGTTCACCATACTGTAAAAAAGACACAAGTGCGGTTTGTTCGTTCTTATGTCTTTTTTTTGCATTATATACTATTATCAGACTATAGATTAAATAATCGACAAATAATATAAAAACCATATAAATAGAATTAATATATATCTAATAAATGAACAAATACTATCATATTATTGTTAGATTTTATATTTTTAGGCATTAATGCAAACAGGCGCACGATATCTTAACGCAAAACATAATGTAATGTAAAGTTCTGAATCAAGATATAATGTGTTTCATAGCAGATTAAATTATAAACTAAATAAAGATAGAAAATGAAAACATCAAAATCTATGGTATTTTTGTTGAGTGCCGGATTGTTACTCAGCAGTTGTGGTATGAACAATACAGCAAAAGGAGGATTGATAGGTGGTGGTAGCGGTGCTGCGCTTGGTGCTATCATAGGTGGAATAGCAGGAAACGGTAAAGGTGCTGCGATAGGTGCTGCAGTGGGTGCTGCAGTAGGTACTGGTGCTGGAGTTCTTATAGGAAAGAAAATGGACAAGGCAGCAGAACAAGCTGCACAGATAGAAGGAGCTCAGGTTGAACAGGTAACAGACAACAACGGACTAAAAGCTGTTAAAGTAACCTTTGAATCGGGTATTTTGTTTAATACAAGCAGCTCTACATTAAGTGCTTCAGCAAAGAATTCTCTGTCAGACTTTGCAAACAATGTATTGAAACTAAATTCAGATATGGATGTTTCTATATATGGATATACAGATAATACCGGTTGGAAGAACTCAACACCTGAGGAAAGTGTCCAGAAAAATATCAACTTATCAAAAGAAAGGGCTGCAAGTGTATCTGGTTACCTGTTAAGCTGCGGTGTTTCAGGCTCACAAATTAAGAGTGTAGAAGGCATGGGAGAAGCAAATCCTGTTGCAAGTAATTCTACAGAAGCCGGACGCCAGGAAAACAGACGTGTAGAGGTTTATATGTATGCCAGCGAAGAAATGATACAGCAGGCCGAATCTGGCACTCTCAAGTAAAATGTATTATTAATAATTGCTCAGCAATAGAAAACCGGTCTTTGAATATCACTTTATTCAGCAAAAGAACTGAATAAAAATATTCAAAGACCGGTTCTTCGTTTCCAAAAATCGTTCTATTCCATTGTCATTCTCCAACACAGCATTGGGATTCACATATCTCTACTACACGTATTCCTGTATGATTCTTCTTATTCTTCAGATAATCATATAATGGAACATCATCAACAATTACCTTCCCTTTTTGGGATGATGCATGAACAAGATGTAACCTTCCGTCTATCCATTTTGCAAAACCCACATGAACTATATCCAAACCGTCTATACGGGTAGTCAAAGCTATAATATCACCATCGTCAACAACCAGTCCACGTCTGATGCCAACAGAAACAGAATCCGTATTTGCTTTATTATCCGACAGTCTGTTCTTAGGAATATAATTCATACGAAAAGACTTCCATCTCTTTTCAATATCCCTTATTTCAGAAACCATTGATGTATCCGACTTCAAGATAGGATAAGAAGAAGAATGTGTAGTCATGAAATTAAGATTGAATGTTCTGTACTCACATCCGCTTGTCAAACTTGTTACTTCTCTTACTATTCCTTTCTTTTCGTTATCTGAAATCCAGTCAGAGAAATAGTGCAGGCGTGAAGGATATCCGTCTATAATGCCATCCCTGTAACGCACAATCTGTAAGGCATCACAAAACTTCTGGAATTTGCCATTATTTTCATTAGAATCTCTCGAATTGATAATTTTAGAAATACAGTAGCCGGTATCTTCAGAATTGGTATCTTCAGTACTGATATCATTAGTACTGATACATAAATCAGAACAGAGATTATCTGAACATGAAACTAAATATAAAGCCAAAACAGTCTCTACAAAAGTAGTACAGTCAAACGAATCTGTACGCACTACAAGACTCTCATTAACAGAAACATCCAGGGTACCACCCTTATAAGGTATACCCTGGAAGTTTTCAGCTATTTTTAATATCTTACTTTTATATGACTTATTGCAACATGAACTCACAGTAACCTCACCAGCACTCATGCATATACAATTGCCACAAAATGCAATTATTCCCAATATCAGCTTTGATAATCTGCAGCACGACAATAATGACACACTAAAGATGTTCATGCTCAGGCTCTCCTTTTAATATAGGAAGTGTAACTTTATACTTAACAGCTATCACTCTGGCAATAAAAACAGTAACACCACAAGCTATCTGAGAGATAACCGGTTCAACACCGGCAAGTGTACACAACCACAATACAACTCCGCCGATAACACAAGCCATAGCATATATTTCTTTTCGGAATATAAGAGGAATTTCATTAATAAACACATCACGGATAACACCGCCTGCTGCACCGGTAATACTACCCATAATAATAGCTACCCAGAATGAATATCCCAAATCTATAC
Organism: Phocaeicola sp.; assembly: GCA_034094155.1. Lineage (GTDB taxonomy): Bacteria > Bacteroidota > Bacteroidia > Bacteroidales > Bacteroidaceae > Phocaeicola. The sequence goes on along the minus strand of JAXEBI010000049.1, from coordinate 12,745 downwards.
TCTTTGTAGCCCCTACAACAGTAAACAAGGCCAAACCTATACTGTCGAAAAAGAAAAGAGTATTATTCATATGGATAAGATACTGACGAAACAATATTACAAAAAACATTGCCAGGGCCGTACATACCAGATATATGGGATCAGTCATCCAGGCTGGAGTAACATCAAGCAGCACATCGCGGATGGTACCACCACCAATTGCAGTAGCAAGACCTACTACGTAAGCTCCAAACCAGTCGAACTGTTTGGCTGAAGCAAGTCTGATTCCACTTATTGCAAAAGCAAAAGTTCCAACGAAATCCAAGATTTCAACAAAAGAAGGTATTTCAAACATAAATAATAAATCGGATAAAAGGTTATATTATTAAAAAATGATTCATAAATCAGTATGCAACTTTATGCCAGACTGCCTAAGCAATACCTATGTCTTACCAGTCATCAGCCGACTACCATTTTACCATGTATAGTTAAGACCGAAGCTGAAAAGCTCCTGCAACTGGAAATAGCTGTCGTCTGGCTCTTTCGATACATTGTCATCGTATCGTGCATGAACAAACAACTTAGTAGACAAATACTTATTGACAATAAATGTAAATGTATTTTCCCAGCTTGCCAAAACAGACTCATAGTTGGTATTATAAGACAATTTTGATTCCCACATCAATGAATTGAACACCTTCCATGTCATAGTGGCATCAAGTCTGGAACCAATAACATTCTCCATCTTATGTCCGGCTTTGATATTGAATTTTGTAGGATCAACTTCATCACTCATTACACTGTAAAGTGTGTAGTTGAGAGGGTTAACCAGCACAGACAAGTTAATAACACCGTCTTTTACGTATTTGTAGTCCATACCGAGACCGACGTTAAGTGTAGCCGGAGACAATAAAGCAGAAACAAGTTTGTCTGAATTTGTTTCATAACTTGAGAACAGCTGTGTCTGGAATTCGGCAGATAATGTATAATACCAGTTCCAAATAGCCTTGTAACCAAGTTTAGACGACAGACGCAAGAGGTCATTATTAGCTTTATATGTATGTACAGTATCCGAAGGAGCCGTAATAAATCCAAGTTTCCACTCTATTTTATTTTCAAACTGAGTTTTCTGCTTATCATCGTATTTTGCCTGCCAAGTAAATCCTGAAAGTAAGGATTTGGTGCTTTCACCACCCTTGTACCAGTTGTCCGAAATATAGTTCTGCGAGAACTGAAGATAGCCATTACCTCCATAAGACCAGAAGTTAGGTTTGAAGACTATCAGGTCGGACTCAGAAACCTGAGCTATACCGGCATTATTCTGAGCCAGTTCAATAATATTCTCCTTATGCTTTTCTGCTTTAAGTTCTTTATCAGAAAGAATATTAAGATTTTTGTATTCAGCTTCATTTCTGGTAACAAGTCTCAGATTAGTGGTATACAATGTAAGCAACTGTCTGTTTACAGCCCTGTCTACTTTTTCTGACACCCTCAAATCCGGCAGATCTTTATAAAACCATTCGTTTCTTTTATCATAATATTCAGAAATTACATCTTTCGGTTTCCATCCCTCTATAGAAGTAGCCTGTACAAACGCACTTGAATAATATGTTATAGGTACAACAAATTTATAGAAATCAGGATTTACATAATCATTATCCGAGTAAGAGAAATAATAGTCATCCCATCTTTCATTGGCTTCCTTTACATATCTTCTGTAATTTAAATATATTCTGTTCAATTCCTTAACAGAAGGAAGCTCACTGAAAGGAATTTCCTTAGGTTTTGAAATTTTAGCCTTAGTCTTGCTAACAGACAATGTATCAGCCGGTAAAGCCTTCACTGAATCAGGTTTAATAGAATCTATGGCTAAGGAATCAATGCTGCCCCCTTGATGAACCTTCATTCTCACCAGAGAATCAATGGAAGCCGAATCCATAGGAAGACTATTGATTTGCTGTTCTATCTGGTTAATATTTTTTTCTACAGAAACTGTATCACCCAATAGTTCATTCATAATAGAGTCAGGAACTGAAAAATCAAGAATCATATCCCCTCCTGTCATATTACTCATATTCAATTCACCAGATTTTTCACCTTTGGCAGACGATACAGGCGAAAGATCTATCATAGTCGAATCACTCGATATATAATAGGAAGTTGAATCATTTTGTATTCGCAAAGTATCATTTAAATTACTTTGTGCAGCAACATTACCTATAGCCATAAAAGCTAAAGCAAATAAAGTCAAAGTTGTTTTCATTGTTGTAATTGATCGTTATAAAATAAACTCAAGTGCAAAATTACAATTTATTCCACATACCAGAGTTAAAACTATAAGAAAACTGAAAGAAAATGTAAATCTTTCGTATATAAAATGAATGTTTTGTCCTTTTATGTCTTGATATTCGGCTTTTTTTTATAATTTTGCACACCTGTAGAACTATTTGTAATTGAAATTAATCTTTTAAAATACATTATTGTGGCAGAAACAAAGTACATTTTCGTAACAGGTGGTGTTGCCTCTTCATTAGGTAAAGGTATCATTTCATCTTCAATAGGTAAGTTACTGCAAGCAAGAGGCTACAGAGTAACTATTCAGAAGTTCGACCCGTATATCAATATCGACCCGGGTACTCTTAATCCATACGAGCACGGTGAATGCTACGTAACTGTGGACGGTCATGAAGCCGACCTCGACTTAGGACATTACGAACGTTTCCTTGGTATCCAAACTACAAAGGCCAACAATATCACTACCGGCCGTATTTACAAGAGTGTAATCGACAAGGAACGCCGCGGCGACTATTTGGGAAAAACTATCCAGATTATCCCTCACATCACAGACGAAATCAAGCGTAACGTAAAATTGCTTGGCAACAAGAATCAGTTCGACTTCGTTATCACTGAAATTGGTGGTACTGTGGGCGATATTGAATCATTGCCATACCTTGAAAGTATCCGTCAGCTGAAGTGGGAGCTCGGAAGAAACGCTTTGTGCGTTCACCTTACTTACGTACCTTATCTTGCAGCTGCCGGCGAATTGAAGACAAAACCAACACAGCACTCTGTAAAAGAGCTTCAGTCTGTTGGTATTCAGCCTGATATTCTTGTTCTCCGCACAGAGCATGAATTAAGTACAGGACTTAAGAAAAAAGTCGCACTGTTCTGTAATGTGGATGAAAGTGCTGTTATACAGTCGAAGGATATGCCTACTATTTATGAGGTACCTCTTCGTATGCAGGAACAGAAACTTGATGTTACCATACTTGAAAAGATGGGATTGCCTGTAGGTGAGACTCCTTCTTTGGGCCCATGGAAAGATTTCTTGAACCGTCGTTATAATGCTACAGAAAAAGTCAAGATAGGTCTTGTTGGAAAATACGACCTTCAGGATGCCTATAAGTCTATTCTTGAGGCTTTGTCACAAGCTGCGACATATAACGACCGCAAGGCTGACATTCATTTCATAAACAGCGAAAAACTTACCGATGAAAATATTGCAGACGCTCTAAAAGACATGGATGGAATCATTATCTGTCCGGGATTCGGCCAGCGTGGCATTGAGGGTAAGTTTGTGGCTATTAAGTACTGCCGCACACACAATATACCAACATTCGGTATCTGCCTCGGTATGCAGTGCATGGCTATAGAATTTGCACGCAACGTACTTGGATATGAAGATGCAAACAGCCGCGAAATGGATGAAAAGACTCCTCATAATGTTATCGATATTATGGAAGAACAGAAGTCTATAACTAATATGGGAGGTACTATGCGTCTTGGTGCATACGAATGTGTTCTGACTAAGGGTTCTAAAGCTTATGAAGCTTACCAGAGCGAACATATTCAGGAACGTCACCGTCACCGTTATGAATTCAATAACGACTACAAAGAAGAGTTCATAAAGGCTGGCATGCAGTGTACTGGTGTAAACCCAGAATCCGACCTAGTGGAAATTGTTGAAATTCCTACTCTGAAATGGTTTGTGGGTGTTCAGTTCCATCCTGAATACAGCAGTACTGTACTTAAGCCACATCCACTGTTCCTGGCATTCATTAAAGCTGCCATCGAAAAATAATTTATAAACTATTGAAATAAAAAATGGACAAAAACACGTTAGTGGGATTCATACTGATTGGGGCTGTTATTATCGGTTTCGGTATTTATAACACCCCTAATCAGGAGGAAAGAGCTCGTGCACAACATTATCAGGATTCTATCCAGAGGGTTATTAAGGAAAAAGAGGAAATGCAGAAGATAGCCGAAGCCGAAGCGCAGAAAAAAGCTTTGGAAATCGACTCAACTTCACTTTTCTTTAATGCTACCAAAGGTACTGAGGAGTTTACAACTCTGAAAAACGACCTCGTGGAGGTTACAGTGTCTAATAAAGGTGGACGAGTAAGCAAAGCTGTACTAAAAGAGTATAAAGATCAGAAAAAGGAGCCTCTTGTACTGTTCGACGGAAATGATTCGTATCTTAACATAGGTATAGAAGGCAAAAACGAAAACATCATGAGTAGCCAAATGTATTTTGAAGCTACCAATGTTACCGACAGTACTGTAACCATGAGACTTAACGCAGGAAATGGTGGTCATCTCGACTTCAGCTATAAGCTTTTACCTAATTCTTATATGGTAAACTTTACTGTGCAGGCCTCTGGAATGCAGAACTTCTTCTCCCCTTCAGTTAAGTCTATGACTATCGACTGGAAACAGAGGGCACGCCAGATGGAAAAAGGTTATACTTTCGAACAGCAGTATACATCCCTTACTTATAAACCTACAGGCGAGAGCTTCGATAATTTAGATAAGGCAAAAGACGAAAAAGAATCAATTCCTGAGGTTCTTGATTGGGTTGCTTTCAAAAACCAGTACTTCTCTTGCGTTTTCATGGCAGAAAAGAACTTTGAGAATACAACTCTTGAATCGAAAATGGAACAGAAAGGAAGTGGCTACATGAAGAACTATCGTGCTGATATGCAGACTGCTTTCGACCCTACCGGGGCACAACCAAGCAATTTCCAGTTCTATTTCGGACCTAACCACTTCAAGACTTTGCTTGCAAGCAATGATCTTAGTTTTGCCGACAAAGATCAGGAGCTGGAAGATTTGGTTTACCTTGGATGGCCTATCATCAGACTGATAAACAGATGGTTTACAATCAATCTGTTCGACTGGCTTTCAAGTTGGGGATTGAGCATGGGTATGGTTATTCTTCTCATGACTATTATTGTGAAGATTTTGGTATTGCCTACTACATGGAAATCTTTCCTCTCTTCTGCAAAGATGAGAGCTCTTAAGCCTTATGTAGATAAGATAAACCAGAAATATCCGAAACAGGAAGATGCTCTGAAAAAACAGCAGGAAACTATGGCTCTGTATAGCCAGTATGGAGTCAGCCCGATGGGAGGATGTTTGCCAATGCTGCTTCAGACTCCTGTTTTCATGGCTCTTTTCTTCTTCGTACCTAATGCTATTGAGCTACGACAGCAGAGCTTCCTGTGGGCCGACGACTTGTCTGCTTACGATGATCTGATAAGCTGGAGTACTTCTATACCATTGTTGGGCAACCATCTTAGTCTGTTCTGTCTGTTGTTCAGTATTACTACTGTAATAAACCAGCTTGTAATGATGAAACAGCAGAATATGGGCGACAATCCTCAAATGGCCGCCATGAAATGGATGATGTATATCATGCCTGTTATGTTCTTCTTCATATTCAATGAATATGCATCCGGATTGAGCTACTATTACTTTATTTCGAGTCTTATTGGTATTGCAACTACATGGATTATGTACCGTATTACCGATGAAAAGAAACTTTTGGCACAGTTGGAAGCAAATAAGAAGAGTCCTTCTCAGATGAAGCAGAATAATCTTATGGCTAAACTTGAAGCGCTCCAGAAAGAACAGGAACGTATTCAGAAGGAACGCCAGGAGAGAATGAACAAAAAACAATAAGGTAAAAAACAACTTATTTCTGAATTAATATTGTCATTCAGAGGATGTTCCTTAAAGACATTCTCTGAATGACTTTTTTTATAAGGATATCATAATCAGATATTGAATTAGTGTAAAAGCGCAATAACTTTAACCAACAACTATTAAAACTCATAATTCGATGAACAAGAATCTTATGACAATGACAGCAGCTACAATCATGCTTGCCACTTCGGCTTGCGTAAGCTCTGAAAAAACTGCAGCCGGACAGGAGCAGCAGACTGTTATCGGCAAGCAGGAAATTTCTATTGCCGACGGTCGTCTTACTCCAGAGGCCTTGTGGGCAATGGGCAGAATAGGAAGTTCTGCAGTTTCACCCGACGGCAAGAAAATTGCCTATACCGTATCGTACTACAGTGTGAAAGAAAACAAGAGTCATACTGTTATCTATGTAATGAATGCCGATGGTACAGACAACAAGCTACTTACATCGTCGGCTTCGAGCGAAGTTGAACCGGCATGGATAAAAGGCGGCAGTAAGATAGGCTTTATTACAGGCGGACAGATATGGGAAATGAATGCCGATGGTACAGAACGCAAACAGTTGTCTGATTTCGATGGTGGAGTAGACGGATTCAAGTTTTCGCCAGACGGAACAAAGGTACTCATAATCTCTCAGGTAAAATACGGAGAACGTACAGTAGACAAGTATCCTGATCTTGACAAGGCTACAGGTATGGTAATAGATGATCTCATGTATAAACATTGGGACGAATGGGTTCAGTCTGTTCCCCATCCTTTTGTTGCCGATTTCGACGGTAATAAGGTTGGTACACCTGCCGATATAATGGAAGGTGAACCTTACGAATCTCCAATGAAGCCTTTCGGAGGTATAGAGCAACTCACTTGGAGTAATGACTCAAAACAGATTGCCTATACATGCCGTAAAAAGACAGGACTTGAATATTCAGTTTCAACAGACTCGGACATCTATCTTTACGATCTGGAAACAAAGAAAACACGAAATCTGTGCAAGGAGGATGATACCGACAAGAACATGGGATATGATACAAATCCTCAGTTCTCTCCAGACGGCAACTATATAGCATGGCAAAGTATGGAAAGAGACGGTTATGAAAGTGACCGTAACCGTTTGTGTGTAATGGAACTTTCAAGCGGCAAGAAAGCATATATAACAGAATCATTCCAGTCGGGAGTTGATTCATATTGCTGGGCATCCGACAGCAATACTCTTTATTTTACAGGAGTATGGCATGCCACAAGCATGATTCACAGCACAAACCTTCAAGGTGAGGTAAAACAGATTACAGACGGAATGTATGATTATACTTCGGTAGCAATGCTTAACGATGGCAAACTGCTCACCAAACGCCATTCCATAAGTGAGGCTGATGAACTGTTTACAGTTGCCCTCGATGACAATAATGCTGTTTCAAGAATCACAAAGGAAAACGACCATATATTCTCACAACTGAAGCTTGGTAAAGTAGAACCAAGATGGACAAAAACTGTGGACGGAAAACAGTTGCTTTCATGGGTAATATATCCTGCCAACTTTAATCCTAACAAGAAATACCCTACTCTGCTATTCTGCCAGGGTGGTCCGCAGAGCCCTGTCAGCCAGTTCTGGAGCTATAGATGGAATTTCCAGATAATGGCAGCAAATGATTATATCATAATAGCACCAAACCGCCGCGGTCTGCCGGGATTCGGCATGGAATGGCTTGAAGAGATAAGCACAAACTATGGCGGTCACTGTATGGACGACTACCTGAGTGCTATAGACGATATTTCTAAAGAGCCATACGTCGACAAGGATCATTTAGGATGTGTAGGTGCAAGCTTCGGAGGATATTCAGTTTATTGGCTGGCCGGACATCATAACAAGAGATTCAAAGCATTTATAGCACACGACGGATTCTTCAACATGCCTCAGCAGTATCTTGAAACAGAAGAACTATGGTTCACCAACTGGGATCTTGGCGGTGCATATTGGGAGAAAAACAATCCTGCAGTACAGCGCAGCTATGCCAACTCTCCTCATCTGTTTGTAGAGAAATGGGATACTCCTATCCTATGTATACACGGAGAAAAAGATTACCGTATACTCGCATCACAAGGTATGGCAGCTTTCAATGCAGCTAAGTTAAGAGGAGTTCCTGCCCAGCTTCTGGTTTATCCAGACGAAAACCACTGGGTACTGAAACCTCAGAATGGAATTTTATGGCAACGTACTTTCTTTGCATGGCTCGACAAATGGCTTAAGGAAGATAAAAATAAATAAGCAGTTATTATGGTACAACAGACAGAGTTCACACTAAGTGAAAAAAGAAAAGGATTTCATCTGGTAACACAGGAAATAATGAAGCATATCCCCGAACTGCCACAGTACGGAATCCTGAATCTATTTGTAAAGCACACAAGTTGTGCACTAAGTATCAATGAAAATTACGATATAAGTGTAAGGTCGGACATGGAACAGATATATAACCGTCTGGTTAAAGCCAACGAACCGTTTTATACCCATACAGATGAAGGTGAGGATGATATGCCAAGCCACGCAAAATCGAGTCTTACAGGGGTATCGGTTACCATACCGATAACCAACGGCCGTCTGAATCTTGGAACATGGCAAGGCATTTATCTCTGTGAATTCAGATATAGTGGCGGACCAAGGAAAATTGTTGCTACCATAATTTCATGATGCCAGACTATATATATTAAATATCAGAGTCCATTAAGAATCTGATGTAACAACATAAAGAATCCCTTTTTCCGGACAACATTGCTGTAATAAAGTTACTTCAAAATATTGCAACATGAATGCCGGAAAAAGGGATTCTTTTTATATTTCAGATAATTATGTATCTGAGAATTTTATCTCAGAAATATATTATTTCTCAAAGAAAATCTGTCCAAACAAATCAGGACAATGGAAACAAGGCTGAGGTAAATCAATAGGATTCCATGACAGGAAATGAGGAGTCTGCAGCAAGTCACCACACTTGTAGAAATTAGCTCTCATTGTCATACCACTTAAATCATTGATTCTATGCTTGAAAAATGCTGTTACAGGAATCACAAGTGTTAGTTCCCACGAGCATTCACCTATTCTCTCTTCAAAAGGTTCTCTACCAAGACTTGTCCAACGCTTAACTTTCTGCAAGATTTCTTCAGGCCCTCTTTGCCTTTCACCCTTGCGACCAAAATTCAACAATAATGCACCGGCGCAATTACATTCAAAATTGTAGTATTCCGGTTCATTGGCCATGCGGACAAAAAACTCACAGCAGGAATCCTCCCATACTCTCCCCTGATCACCAGGTGCCACAGCACGCACACTCGCTTCGCTAACTCTATAATGAAGCATAAGGGCCGCACCTGTATGAGCAATTCTGAATTCAACTTTAGGACAATAAGGGTATTCAATCCAGTTAACAGTATCAATAGGATTAAACTCTACAGATGATTCATCCATCAATCTACGCACATCTTCAGCTTCTGGAACTCCTGATGCAATTCTCTTTACTGTAATTTCTTTCATTGGTTAAAAAGTATATTAGTTATGTATATCTGCAAACTTACATAAAAAAATCAAAAACTTCACTATAAAATGAATATTATTTTATGTAGACCAAGGCTTTATTTTAAATTATTTCATTGACATTTAGAATTATGATATTAATAAAAACTTAAAAAACAAAAGCAGTTTGTATATGTCACGACTTTTTGCGAATATTGTATCCTGAAATGAATCGATTTGAATAATATATGTATTACGTAACAAAAAAAATGGAAATAGCTGGCGCTCATCGCCTCAACTTAAGCTACGAAAGCAAATGTACTCAACTGCACGGACATAACTGGATTGTCACTGTTCATTGTAAATCAAAAGAATTGAACGCCGACGGAATGGTATGCGATTTTAAGCACATCAAAGATAAAATCCATAATTATCTTGATCATGGTTATTTCAATGATTTACTTCCTTTCAATCCTACTGCAGAAAATATTGCCAAATGGATTTGCGACCAGATACCTCAATGCTACAGAGTTGATGTAGAAGAATCGCAGAACAATACTGCTACGTATATAAAGGATGAAGAGTAAAAGAAGCTAAAACATAGAAAATACATCTACCTTAAAGGTATACAGCCACACATGCTGGTATTAATAAAAAGCAAGACAATGAAAATAAACGAGATCTTTTATTCTGTTCAGGGTGAAGGCTTCCATGCGGGAACACCTGCCGTTTTTATACGTTTTTCCGGCTGCAATCTTAAATGCCCGTTTTGTGACACCAATCATTTTACAGGCAATGAAATGAGTGTTTCTGATATAATAGAGGAAATAACGAAATATCCTGCAAGACTAATTATCATTACAGGAGGAGAGCCATCACTGTTTCTTACGGATGAACTTGTAAACAAACTTCATGATAAAGGGAAATATGTTGCTGTAGAAACAAACGGAACAAATAAGTTACCATCGTCTGTAGACTGGGTTACCTTGTCTCCGAAAGACAATTTCGTGAAGAATGCTGTTCCAGTGAACCAGAGATACGATGAAGTAAAAGTGGTTTTCGATGGCAACCAAAATGTCGACAAGTATCTTTCCATTCCAGCAAAACAGTATTACCTGCAACCATGCGATACAGGAAACGAAACCCTAAACAAAGAAATAATCAACAAGACTCTGGAGCATTGCATGAAAGAGGGCAAGTGGAGAATTTCAATCCAGACACATAAAATACTGAACGTAAGATAACAAATAGCCATATAAATATATACAGATTGTAAAAAATACAGTTAAATACATGATGTTATATGATTATATAAATGAAATAAAAAAGCATATCGGATAATTTCCTTTAAAAGGACAACCGATATGCTTTTTTTACTTTGAATCTTATAACACAATTTCTGTCGGATAAGATTAAGAGTACAATTAAAATAGAAATTAAATAACAATTAAACAACAACTAATCGTATGATATAAATTTCATATTATACAGGCGTTAATCATTAAACCAACAGAAACCAATTCTATGTATATACTTAAGCAACGATAGAAATTCATTATCTTTTCTCCCAAAAGCTTGGCGCAAACATAAGCAAAATACCAAACAGCTCCAAACGTCCGATGAGCATAAGAAATGAACATACCCATTTGCCTACCTCAGGCAACGCACTCATGGAATAAGCCGGGCCGAAACTTCCGAAACCAGGTCCCACATTACCCATACTTGATACAGAAAGACCAATAGCCTCACTCATATCCAGTCCCAAAACCATAAAAATAAAAGAGCCCACAAAAGTACAAATCAAGTACAACATCGCAAATGTATTGACTGTAGAAATAGTGGATGAAGAGACCGACTGGTTATTTACCTTAACAGGAAGTACAGCCTTGGGATGCATAAGACGCTTGAACTCATTCTTTACATTCTGTACGATAATAAGCAAGCGCATACTTTTTATACCACCGGCAGTAGAACCTGTACACCCTCCGGCAAACATTATATATAGAATAAGCATAAGAGTAAACGGAGGCCAGGTACAGAAGTCGTCTGTAGCAAATCCACAGGAAGTGTGAATGGTTACAACCTGAAAAAAGGCTCGTCTGAAAGCAAGTTCAAGCCCATAACCATTAATAAAATACAGAGCACCTGTAATTATCATGGTTACTATACCCACCGACCAAAGAAAATATTTTGTTTCTGCATCTCTAAGCCACCTGAAGCCTTTTCCTTTCAGAATAAGAAAATATAATGAATAATTAAGACTTGCCATAAGAGTAAAGATTGTTATCACATATTCAATATATGCAGAATTCCAGAAAGCCACACTACTCTGCTTTGTAGAGAATCCTCCAGTAGCAGTAGAAGCAAATGAATGGCATATAGCATCAAAGACATCCATCCCTCCAAAGCATAATAAAACAGCTTCGGCTATTGTAAGCACAAGATAAACCATCCAAAGTCCCTTAGCCATCTTACTGATCTTGGGGTGTATCTTATCGTGTGTCACTCCTGTAGCCTCAGCAGAAAACAGGACCTGATTTCCTACACCGAAAATAGGTAATATGGCAATAGTAAAAAAGACTATACCCAATCCGCCTATCCACTGAGTAAAACTACGCCAGAACAGCATTCCATGCGACAATGATTCTATGTTATCGAGAATAGAAGCACCGGTAGTAGTAAACCCTGACATCGTTTCGAAAAACGCGTCTGAAACGTTAGGAATACTGCCACTGATATAAAACGGCAGCATACCAAAAGCTGTAAACAAAAGCCACGTAAAAGCTACGATACAGTATCCGTCTCTTCGGGTCACGATGTTTTCAGCCTTACGTCCCAAAAACAGCAATACACTTCCAACTCCTGCATTGATAAGTGTGGTATAGATAAAATAAATATAATCGCTTTCTTTGTATAGAAATGAAACAAAAGCACACACTAAAAACATCATTCCCTCAAGAAAAAGCAGAATACCCAAAATTCGTAAAATCATTTTACGGTTTATAAGACTATTGCCTCTACTTTTGCCCACATGCATCTGGGTATTTATAAAATCCTCCATATATTCTATTTTCAATTTGCAGCCTTTAGCCTTAAAAATATTATACCAACCCAATGCATTTAGAGCCCAATATTATTTTTAAAGCCCAAAGGAAGTAAAAATTCTCAATCTTAATAATGTCTGTAAACAAAAAAAGAGGCTTAAAAGCCTCTCTCTCTTGTGTCGGGGTACCAGGATTCGAACCTGGGACCCCCTGCTCCCAAAGCAGGTGCGCTAAC
>JAXEBI010000048.1:0-3621 GCA_034094155.1 Phocaeicola sp. | reverse complement strand
TATAAAGAAGGTCACAAGATTATTTAAGATGAGGATGCCAAAGGAAATAAGTTTGAATTCACTGTATTCTGGGGTGCCGATCTTCCTTCTGAACACGAACGCTTCCTCGTGGAAGAACACTTCAAACGTCCTGTTATCCTTACTGATTATCCTAAGGAAATCAAGGCTTTCTATATGAAACAGAATGAAGATGGCAAGACTGTAAGAGCTATGGACGTATTGTTCCCTAAGATTGGTGAAATCATAGGTGGTTCTGAACGTGAAGAAAGTTATGATAAGCTGTTGGCTCGCATTCAGGAACTTGGAATCCCAATGAAAGATATGTGGTGGTATCTTGATACACGTAAGTACGGTTCTTGTCCTCACTCTGGTTTCGGACTTGGTTTTGAACGCTTGCTGTTGTTTGTAACAGGTATGTCTAACATTCGTGACGTGATTCCTTTCCCTCGTACTCCACGTAACGCAGAATTCTGATTCTTGTAAGATATTAGATTTTAATATATATTGAAGAAAGAGATTGTATGGTTGTAATAATCATGTAATCTCTTTCTTTTATTTTGTAAGCTGATTTGAAGGATTAATTGTTAATTATTAGTTTTTGTGAGAAAAAAATATGAATATAATAGGTTTTTATGATTTGTTTATTTATATTTGTGAAAACCTATTTTAATAAACTAAAAAATCAAATGTTATGAGAATGCGCAGGTTTATGTTTATGGCTGCTTTATTGCTGGGCGCAGTAGGGTATGCAATGGCGCAGACAGCCGAGAAAACTCCGGTAAGTCTTAATGGAATATGGCAGATGTGTTTTTACAGATCAAGTTCACCAGGTGTAGCCGGAGAATTAAAGACAAGTAATTCATTCAAGATTTTGTCGGATGACGGTAAATTTACCAATATGGTTATGATGCCTCATGGAGCAATTATTATTGGTGAAGGTACATATGAGGTAACATCTCCAACATCTTTTACTGAAAAGGTTGAAAAGAATTTGCACTTGCCTCAGCTTGTGGGAAAAGAAAATGTTCTGGAATTCCAGATGAAGGGTGGAGATGTGATGGTTTTGAAATTCTTCTTAAAGGAAGATGTTAATGGTAATGTCATTGACTCTTGGGTTTATGAAACCTGGAAAAAAGTGAAGATGCCTAATACATATCCAGAAAATATTATACGATAAAACTTAAGTTGCCGAAGGTGTTCGGCGTGATTACAATTGTAATTCAATAAGGGCGTAGCAAGATTCCTTGCTCCGCCCTTCTTTTATGCCCTCGGTGGCTCTTTGGGGGATATTGCATCATTTCTGCTTGTGGCTGGGGAGTATATGGAATGGATATTATGATATAAATAGAGGTAATAATAGTACAAATCTGTATATTTTATCTTTTATGTAGATTATTCTTTTATTCTAATGGACAAATTTTCTGTTTGTAAAAGTGTAATGTATGTATTTTTGTTGTGTGAAAATACTTCGCAAAAACACTTGGCTGTTTATAAATTGTGTTCATAAACTTATTATATGTTACACTGTAAAAAGTCTGTTTGCTGAGATACATATTTTATAAACGGCTATGCCGGGTTCTTTTTACAAGGATTTAAAGCAAGATATTTAAAAGCTAATACATAAAAAACTAATACATAAAATCGATAGAAATTTGTTCACATGAAAGTTAATTATCGTTCATTATTTAATACTAAAATAGCCAAGAATATTTCTTGGAGCTATCTTTTGTCGTCGCAGGTTTGCCTGATGCTTTGTTTGCCTGTCAGTTCGTTTGCCAAGGATTGTTTTCTTGAATGCTATCCTGAAAACTTGTTTGAAAGTTGTACTATGCTGCCTGATGCCGGTAGGGCTGAAACTGCAAAGGGGTACAGGAATATTGTAAAGGTGGAAGGTGTTATTGTGGAATCGCCTGTTGGCACAGTTCCGCGTTTGCCTTATCAGATATGGGTTAAATATTCCGACGGGAAGTCTGAATTCAGACAGGTTAGATGGATGAATTCTTCTACTGTTGCCGAAAAAGAACAGTCGGATAAGTCTAAGTATCCTGTTGGCACGAAATATACAATAAAGGGTTATGTGTTGGGCGACAATACTACTCCCAATGGTTATCCTGTAACGGCTGATATAACTGTTGTTGACGGTAAGTATGCTGTTCCGTCTAATAAACCTGTAGCTCATACTCTGCCTTTGGACAAAGTTGAAATTATAGGTGACAACCGACTTACATCCAACAGGGAACTTGCAATTAATGAGATAATAAGTTGGGATGTGACACAGCAGTTGTATAACTATAGGGATACATACGGCCTGAGTACAGAAGGTTATACTGAAGCCGACGGATGGGATTCTCCTACAACAAAGTTGAAGGGGCATGGATCGGGACACTATATGTCGGCTCTGGCATTTGCCTATGCATGTTGTAAAGATGAGGCGAAGAAGGATATTCTGAGAAAAAATATCACCCGTATGGTTAATGAACTCCGTGCTTGTCAGGAACGTACTTTCGTATGGGATAAAAAGCTGGGACGATATTGGGAAGCGAGAGATTTCGCTCCTGAAGAAGAACTGCGGAACATGAAGGGTACATGGAAAGCTTTTGATGAGTACAAGAAAGACTATAAACATTATGGATACGGATATCTGAATGCTATTCCTGCTCAGCATCCGGCTTTGATAGAAATGTATAGGGCTTATAACAACAGTGACTGGGTTTGGGCTCCATATTATACTATTCATAAGCAATTGGCCGGTCTTATTGATATAGCTACTTACTTTGATGATAAGGAAATAGCTGATAAAGCTTTACTTATAGCTAAGGATATGGGACTGTGGGTATGGAACCGTTTGCATTACCGTACTTTTGTACAGTCGGAAGGTACTCAGGAAGAACGCCGCTCAAGACCGGGCAACAGATATGAGATGTGGAATATGTATATAGCCGGTGAGGTAGGAGGTATGAGTGAGTCTCTTGCAAGACTGTCGGAAATGGTGACAGACAAGACTGAAAAAGAACGTTTGCTTGAGGCTTCCAACTATTTTGACAGTCCGGCTTTGTATGATCCACTGGCTGTTAATGTTGATGCTATACGTACCCGTCATGCCAATCAGCATATTCCTATGATAGTAGGCGCCTTAAGAAGTTATATAGGTAATAATGATCCTTATTACTATAATATTTCGGAGAATTTCTGGAATTATATTCAGGGCAGATATCGTTATGCTCCGGGAGGGGTTGGTAATGGTGAAATGTTCCGACAGCCGTATTCGCAGATATTGAGTATGGCAACAAACGTGACTTCCGATCATGAGAGAAATCTGTATCCTTCGCCTAATATAAATGAAACTTGTTGTGCGTACAACCTGGCAAAGCTCACTAAGGATCTTAACTGCTTTAATCCTGACGACGCAAAATATATGGATTATTATGAGAAGGTATTGTATAACCAGATTGTGGGTTCTCTGCATCCTACACATTATATGACCTCCTCAAATATAAAGTATATTGATAATCAGTTAGTTACTGTTATCAAGATACAAATGATATGCAAATGTAAGTATAAAACCATATAGAAAAAGTACAAATGGACATTACTTTGTATGATAACATCCTTTTCTACAGA
>JAXEBI010000047.1:0-6585 GCA_034094155.1 Phocaeicola sp. | reverse complement strand
AGAAAAACCGCTGATAATGTTTGATTATCAGCGGTTTACGTTAAATTGCTTTTTGTTTGAGTGATCCGCTTGGGGCTCGAACCCAAGACCCCAACATTAAAAGTGTTGTGCTCTACCTGCTGAGCTAGCGAATCAATCCTTTTTGTTTGCCTCGGTTGTTTCCCGATTGCGAGTGCAAAGGTAGAACTTTTTTCTATACCCACCAAATATTTTAGCAACTTTTTTTGAATTATTTTTCGACCAAAAAGATGGATATGTGCTTAAAATACTGATAGCCAAAAAAATAAGTGCGATATGTTTTTTGATATTTTTATTGGCCATTTTTATAATATGCGGACTTTCTTACTAAAGATTTTCAATTTTATACTTATAAATCATAATTGAATAGATATAATTTTCTACTTTTGTACCGGATTTGAATAAAATATACTGTTATGATAAAGCATAAAATTCTAATACCGGCATTATTGTTGGTTCTTTCATCATGTAATCAGGATGAAAAAAATGCAGGAGAACTTTTACAACGTGCGGAAGCTTCTTTCAGCGCTTCAAATTTCAGCGAAGCGAAGATGCAGATTGACAGTATCCGGACATTATATCCCAAAGCATTTGAAGCTCGCAAAGCGGCGATAAAACTTATGCAACAGATAGATCTTGAAGAGCAGAACAGGTCTTTGGCTTACCTCGACAGTGTGATGGCTGTAAAGCAAGCTTCTCTTGATTCTATAAAAGGAAACTTTGTTTTGGAAAAGGATACTGCTTATCAGGAAGTGGGCAATTATTTTTATCCAACTCAAGTTGTTGAAAAGAATATCGGAAGAACATTTCTTCGCGCATGCGTGAGCGAAAAGGGAGAAATGTCGCTTACTTCTATATATTGTGCAGGGGGAAATATTCATCATAATGCCGTAAAGGTTAGCTCAGGTGATGCCTTTGCACAGACTCCGGCATCTGTCGACAGTTATGAAACTACAGATCTTGGACGTGCAATTGAAAAAGCCGACTATAAACTTGGAGCTGATGGAGGTGTCATAGGTTTTATTGTTGCCAACAGGGATGCAAAGTCTCTTAAACTTGAATTCATAGGAGACAAGACTTATCGCACAGTTATGTATTCGAATGACATAAAGGCTATAGCTCAGGTAAGTGATTTGGCACGTATACTGTTGTCTATGGAAGAGATTCGCAAAGAACAGAAGGAGGCAAATCTGAAGATAAAGTTTGTTACCAAGAAAATGGAGGAAGCTGCCGCGCAGGACGATATTTAAGGTAATGAACGACGTAGCTATATATTATGACCATATATAATAATGTTTATGTATTATGATATTATTGACATATAAAAAAAGCTGTGACATAATCACAGCTTTTTTTATATGTGCGAATTGATACAGATATATCCGAATGGATGATATATGCAGAATTCGTAATAGGTTATAATATTTTTGCGGCTTTATAGTCTTCCGGCTACAGTCTTCCAGTCAACCATTTTCCAGAATGCCTCAATATAGGCGGCACGATTGTTTCTGTAATCAATATAGTATGCATGTTCCCAAACATCTATTACTAATAGAGGTTTCAATCCTTCCTTGATAGGATTTCCTGCGTTTGGAGTAGAAACAATCTTAAGCTCTTTTTCGCTGTTTTCTACCAGCCATGTCCAGCCTGAGCCGAAAACACTGACTGCAGCTTTTGTAAACTCTTCCTTAAGCTTATCTATTGAACCAAAACTCTTGTTGATTTTTTCAGATAACTCGGAAGGTATGTCCGAAGGTGATGGTGAAAGAGACAGGAAGAAGAATGTATGGTTCCATGTCTGTGCTGCATTATTGAAAACCGGTCCTTGTGCCTTACATATGATTTCTTCAAGGCTTGACTCCTCAAATTCTGTACCGGAAATAAGTTTATTGAGGTTGTTTACATAAGTTTGCAAGTGTTTTCCATAATGGAAATCAAATGTTTCTTTGCTCATGTTGGGAGCGAATTCTTCCATATTATATGGAAGTTCAGGCATTTTGTGAATCATAGTAAATGTAATTTTAATATTGATTGTTCGAATATAGTTCTATTGTATTTGCAAAGTTATAAACTTTAAAATAATGACGTAATTTGTGCTTATGTTATTGGACATAAATATGTTTTAATATTTTATGTCGTTTCGTTGTATGTTATAAAATTAAATTTTTATATATATTTTTGTTTTAAATTGTAACTAAATACTTGTATTGTGCTTTTAGATTTTTATTTATGAGTTTTTTTACTGCAAAATGAATACTCTTTTTGTTTACATTGTTTCAAAAAGATATAATTTTGCAGTGAAGAAAAACAGAAAGTTATTATAAAACGATTTATACTTTCTAATAGATATTGATATTTTATAACTTAAAGACAAATGTCTAAAAGAGAGAAAAGCTACAATACAAAATATTAATTTCTTTTACAGGTAAAAAGGTATGAAAGCAATTGAATGTAAAAAAACGCTAATGGTTGTTGCCGCTTTATTATCGGCTTCGGCTATGTCTGCACAAGATGAGGTTGAAACTTCGGTAGGTGCAGATCTTGTAAGTGGCTATGTCTGGCGTGGTCAGGATTTGGGTGGTGTAAGTATCCAGCCTTCTGTTGGAGTTTCTTACAAAGGTTTTTCTCTGTCAGCATGGGGATCTGTTGGCTTTAGTCAGGATGATGCCAAAGAGGTCGATCTTATTCTGAGTTATTCTAATGGTGGATTCAGTGTAGGAGTTACTGATTATTGGTTTACCGGTGGTCCCGGATATTTTCATTATTCTTCTGATAATACGATGCATACTTTCGAAGCATCGGTAGGATATGATTTTGGTCCGTTGGCTGTGAATTGGTTTACAAATTTTGCCGGAGCTGTCGGGTATAATGAAGAAGGGAAAAAGGCTTATGCATCTTATTTCTCTATTTCGGCACCTTTCAGACTCGGAGGATTGGACTGGTCGGCTGAGGTAGGAGCAACTCCATGGGCTAATGATTATTATAATGGAGGTGCAACCGGATTTCAGGTTAGCTCTGTAAGCCTGAGTGCATCAAAAGATATAAAGATAACCGATTCGTTTAGTTTTCCATTATGGGCTCAGATTGTGTGGAATCCTGCTACTGAAGGAGCATGGTTTGTGGCTGGTGTAAGTTTTTAGCCCGATAATAAAGTGTTGCAGATTTCGGATATGATTAAAAGTAATGTATTTATATATACAAAAAACAGATATGATAAACAAACACGGTAATTGAACACAAAAAATAAACACAATAATATACAATTACTTGGATTCAAACTCTTTAGGTATTGGTCTGATTAGGTAAAAAAGATACAGGATAACATTATAAATTTTATAGCTTAAGCTTTTAAGGTCTACAATACATATTATACTTGTTTGCGCTGATATTAGGTTGAACAATTATTTTAAACTCGTCTGCAATACTTTTATTTAACATTACGGCTGATATTATTCATTACACAAGCTTATTGACGAGAAATAAAAAATGAAATACAAAATACAAATACAATTATCTTATGAAAAAGATTGAAGCTATTATTCGCCGTACAAAATTCGATGATGTGAAAGATGCATTGTTGGCAGCAGATATCGAATGGTTCTCTTATTATGATGTAAGAGGGGTAGGCAAGACACGCGAAGATCGTATATATAGAGGCGTGGTTTATGATACCAGTTCTATAGAAAGAATATAAATATCAATAGTTGTAAGAAACAAGAATGTTGATAAAACTGTAGAAGCTATAAAGGCAACGGTATATACCGGTGAAATAGGTGACGGACGTATTTTTTGTTATCCCTGTTGAAGATGCTGTGCGAATAGCTACAGGTGAGCATGGTGATATAGCCTTGTATAATGCCGTACAGGAGAAATAAATAGTCTGCCAGTATAACCGGCTATTGGGGGCCGCATGTTGGTAAGTATACTCATGATGGAAAACCT
The DNA here is from genome assembly GCA_034094155.1 of Phocaeicola sp. Lineage (GTDB taxonomy): Bacteria > Bacteroidota > Bacteroidia > Bacteroidales > Bacteroidaceae > Phocaeicola. The sequence continues at coordinate 2,625 of JAXEBI010000047.1, read as the reverse complement.
AAAGCTATTCCTGTATATAACCTTATTCTTGCATGTCTTGGTGTGTTTATCCTTTGGTTCGGATGGTTTGGATTTAACCCTGGCTCTCAGTTGCCTGCTTCTGGTGAAGCCGACAGAATATCTATATCTCATACATTTCTTACTACTAACCTTGCAGCATGTACTGGTGGTATAATGGCATTGCTGGTAACATGGATAAAGTACGGAAAACCTTCGCTTTCATTTACTCTTAATGGTATTTTGTCGGGACTTGTGGGGTACAGCCAGTTGCTATCTTGTTTCTCCATTTAATGTTAAGAAAGTAACAGCTTTCTTGGGGTGGGAGCAGGAATATTTCCTCGTTGATGAAGGCTTGTATGCAGCTCGTCCCGATTTATTGCTTACAGGCCGTACATTGATGGGGCATGAAGCTTCAAAAAAACAGCGGCTTGAAGACCATTATTTTGGTGCAATTCCTACTCGTGTTGCTGCCTTTATGAAGGATCTTGAGATTCAGGCTCTCGAACTCGGTATTCCGGTTAAGACACGTCATAATGAGGTAGCTCATAAACAGTTTGAACTTGCTCCTATTTATGAAGAGTGTAATTGGGCAGTCGACCATAATATGCTTGTTATGTCTCTTATGCGTAAAGTGGCCCGCACTCATGGCTTTCGTGTTTTACTTCATGAGAAACCTTTTAAAGGGGTAAATGGTTCCGGAAAGCATAACAACTGGTCGCTTGGTACTGATACAGGTGTACTTCTTATGGCTCCGGGCAAGACTACAGAAGAAAATTTACGTTTTATCACATTTGTTGTCAATACCTTGATGGCTGTTTTCCGACATAATGGATTGCTTAAGGCTTCTATTATGAGTGCAACAAATGCCCATCGTCTTGGGGCAAATGAGGCACCTCCTGCAATTATTTCTTCCTTCCTTGGATCACAACTTAGTAAAGTTCTTGATCGTATAGAAGAAAATGCTAATGAAGACTTGGTTTCATTGGGTGGTAAACAGGGCATGAAACTGGATATCCCTCAGATTCCTGAACTGCTTATTGATAATACTGATAGAAACAGAACTTCTCCGTTTGCTTTCACAGGAAACAGATTTGAATTCCGTGCCGTTGGTTCGGAAGCCAATTGCACAAGTGCCATGATTGCATTGAATACTGCTGTGGCAGAGCTGCTTATAATATTCAAGACAGAAGTTGATGAGCTTATTGAAAAAGGTGAGCCTAAGATTTCTGCTTTACTTCAGATGTTGCGTAAATATATTAAGGCAAGTAAGCCTATTCGTTTCGATGGAAATGGTTATAGCGACGAGTGGAAGGAAGAAGCGGCAAAACGTGGGCTCGATTGTGAAACAAGTTGTCCTGAAATTTTTGATAATTACCTGAAGCCTGAGAGTGTGGCTATGTTTGAATCAACTGGTGTAATGACTCTGAAAGAACTTGAAGCAAGAAATGAAGTTAAATGGGAAACTTACACTAAGAAGATTCAGATAGAGGCAAGGGTGCTTGGTGATCTGGTTATGAATCATATCGTACCGGTTGCTATCAGTTATCAGACTAAACTGATAGATAATGTGTATAAAATGAAAGGGTTATTCCCGGCTGATGAGGCTGAGAAATTGTCTGCAGGAAATCTTGCTATAATAAAAGAAATATCAGAACGTACTGCATATATTAAGGAGCATGTTGATGCTATGGTCGATGCCCGTAAGGTGGCCAACAAGATTACAGAAGAGCGTGAAAAGGCTATTGAATATCATGATGTTATAGCTCCGATGCTTGAGCAGATTAGATATCATATTGGCAAGCTTGAGCTTATTGTAGACGATCAGATGTGGACTTTACCTAAGTATCGAGAGTTATTGTTTATCAGATAACCGGTACGATTCTCTATTTATTGGTTGTTTAATTTATGGCCGATGCATCGTGAGATGCGTTTGCCTTTTTATGTTATTGGTCTTTAAAATAAAATTTTGTTATTTTAAAGCTCCATTAATCTTAGGTCGTCTGATTATAATAGTACGGCCGTCCGATATAAGTAGTACGGTTGTCTGACTTTAGTGGTACGGCTGTCCGATTTATGTGGAACAGGCGTCCGACATAAGTGGTACGGTATATATAATTTTATGCTTTCGACAAATAAAAAATTTGTCTCGTCATTCTGTTTGGTTTGTCTCGACATTTATATGAGTTTGAGGCCGCATTTTTTTGCTCCATATAAATCTCTTTTATGGATTTTTTTTTTTGATTTTCTTCTTTATCTTTATCATTATCATCTTTACCTTCATCGTCATTTTCTCTATCTTCTTCTTTCTTATACTTCATTTTATCATAAAGTCAATTTGAAGTCTATTTTATTAATTAGTATATATTATATAATAATGTGTATTGTAAAAGGCTGAAATTACGGTTTAAGAAAAATAATCAGTATGTAAAGTCCGATAAATCAGTAATTTAGGAAAAATATTATAAAAATATTGCAAAAAAGTGGGTCAAATGCTTGTGGAATCAAAAATAAGTCGTACCTTTGCATCCGCTTTCGAGAGGGAAAGACATTAGAGATTGAAATTCTGATAGCAAACCGGTAGGAAAAGGATAACAGATGTTGCTGCACTGAGTATCTTACCTTACA